>NZ_AUTH01000102.1:0-29010 GCF_000497975.1 Pseudoalteromonas sp. TB41
GGTTAGCATTCATACCAATTCAAGCGATTCATTATAACTTCAAGTCTTGCAAAGTCACTTTATTACTTAACCATCATAAAAATAAGTATCGTATTTATTAAAATAGAAGCGATACTTGTAAGCAACTCAAAATATTAGCTAAGTCATTTGGTTCTACTATTTTTATACAATCTATGTAGCGCTAGAATTACGAAAAAAACAATTCCTCATAGTCATCTTTAGTTAGTCCATTTTTTTCAATAATTTTCACTAAACAATCCCTTAAAATTGGAAAAGTTTCATCCATAATAATACTAGGTCTTAATTTACCTCGACCGTTAACTTTGTATGAGTCTTTAAGAATCCCATCATGAACAGCGGAGGAGCGTATACTGTATGCTGCATTCAATAAAGAAGATATTTCTTTACGCTTTTCAAGGTCATCAGAAGCCAATTTTGAACCAATAATTTTTATTTGTAGAGCTAGCTCTCCATTAGTATCAGGCTTTGTTAATATCGACTCAATGGCAATACCTAGATCAATGGCTTTATTTGTATCATTCCAAGTGTTCATAGCCTGACAGAGACGAGCCAAAGAAATATCTAAAGGCAATCTAATTTTCTCATTCATAGATAAATATTTTCCAAATAAATTAGTAATTTGTTCAGCGTCAATATCATTCCATGAATCATAATGTGTAGGCTTAATAACCTCTAAATATTGAGTTGAATGTATGTCTATTATTCCAGAAAGAGGTGTAGTGTCTTCTAAAATACACCAGCGTAATTCAACGCAAGGGGCGAAGTTAGAAGCGAATAAAGATAGAAAATTAGTTATTAAAAATTCTTTATTTACATAACCTTTCATAGTTTTGATATTAGCATCACTAAGATCATTTGAAAGTAATATGCTTTTCATGGGTTGACATAAAAATGTATAGGGCGGGTGGATTTTTCCACTAGATGAAATACTTGAAGATAATTTAATTAATTTGTTATTTATATTTTCCCTGACTGTATTGGGTAAATTTCCAAAATCACAAAAATAAATACCATCTATTAATTCTGCTTTTCCTTTAAAATCCACCCCACTAATTAATGAGATATTATAAATCACTACATCTGATGAAGATTCAAGCTCTAGTAAAGATGAATAAGCAAGTTCCGCCCCAACCTCAGAAGCCTGTAAAACTAACCATTTCGCCAAATACATTGCATTAATCTTTTCCCCATACCCTCCAACGCGAAATGTTGAGGAAGATAACCTAGGGTGCTCTTCTTCAATAAGATTAGCTAATTTTATTGAATTACGTGATGCACCGTATTTCTTTGCATAATTACGCCAATCATCTTGGGCTATCCATAAAGTAAGTTGCTGTATGTTTCTTTCTACAACTGACGTATTTATAGCTTTAATTATTCGTTGATTCATACAAGTACTATCCCTAATATCTCATTATTACCAGCGCAATTACATTATACACTTAACGACTTTAATTCCAGTTACTACTCAGGCCTCATGTGATCGTTAAAAATACTCAGTACTACATCACGGAAATCACAACGAACAGTATTAGAATAATTGATAAATTTTACTAGGGCAAATGTGCTTGAACAGGATGTAAATGAGTAAAGGGTCTTGCGCATAAATGGGCAATAGTAAATTGGCCCCGCCTTCCGTTCATGGTACTCAGCCTATAGTCGGTATAGAGTGGTTTAACTTACTGTATAAAGCAGTTATTTATATCGCTAACGTGGTAAGTTGGGTTGTTTCTGGTAAATTCATTATTTTTGTCGGATGGCGTGGCTCCGCCACTTATCCGACCTATGTCAAAATGTAGGTTGGTTAAGCCGAAGGCGCCACCCAACAGGCTTTCAAATTCACTTTTTATCCGCAAATGCCACATAGCTGACATTGCTACATAGAGTTAGGATAGGAATAGAGAGAAATAATAACTCATTGATTTTATTGGTAGCCCCTGCAGGAATCGAACCTGCAACTGCCCCTTAGGAGGGGGCCGTTATATCCATTTAACTAAGAGGCCACGCTGGGTGCTAAGTACTAAGTGTTTGGAAATTATAACGGCATCTGGTTTTTTATATCAAGCATCAAATTAAGTTAATTGCTTGATAAATATATATCTTCTTTATTTAATACGTAAAGCGGTATAAATGTTCGGCTGCTGGCTGCTAAGCGTTTGCTTTGAATATCAATAACGCGTGCGTTTATTTCTACCCCGTCCTCTCTATAAATAAGGGTGCCTGACAATACATGGCTGGCTATACTGGTACCTGCAAGTTTGCGAGTGTTACGTGTAAAGGCAAAATCGCCTTGCTTATTTACGGTAATTAAATTGGCTGTTTTAAAATCAACGGCGCTATAACCAAACTTTTGTAGCTGATGTATAAAGGTTTCTGATAACTGATTACCTAACTGGCTTGTTGTAGTTAAACTTGCGTCTAAATCAACGAACGACGTAACCGCAATCGCTGCATCTTGAGGGGCTACTTGCATGGTGTCGGTTAAATCAAGTGCCATTTGCTCAACGTAATTAACTAAGCTTTTGTGGTGCTTGTTTGGATTAAATTGCGTTGTATCAGCATATTGCTCTTGCTCGTCATTGCGCTGCATTTGCGCCATGATCTGGTTAAAATCAAGATCACTTACCACTGTTTGCTCTGGCTCAGATTTGGCGGGCTCGGTCGCGGTCGACTCGCCCATTAAATTACAGCCTGAAAGTAATAATGATAATGCACTTATGCTAATTAAAGCTGAGCGCTTAGCTAAGTTAGCCATGATAAACCTCACTTACTCGCTTGTTTTAGCATGATGCCATCAGCACTGTTACTGCTATTTAACGCGTCGATCACTGATTGCGGAATAAAGCCCTGTGCAGAGCCTACAACCGCTTTACTCGCTAAACCAACAATACGTGCGTTTACTAGTATGCCACCTTGGTGGTTTACTAGCGTGCCGGCTAATACGTAACTAAAATTTTGTTCTTGGTTAAGCTCTAAGTAGTCGCGACTAAAAACAAAATCGCCGCCAGGTGTTACACGCATATAATCGGTGGTTTTAAAATCGATTACCGGTACACCAAAATTATGCAGCTCATGCATAAAGCTCTCTGCTATTTGATTACCCACTAAGTCAGCATTGTTGTAGTCACGGTCTAAAAAAACAAAGCTTGATACCGCTAATGGCGTTTTAGTATTTACGTACTGTAAATTTTCAGCCATGTCTTGCATGATGCCACGCACATAATGATTAATATTTTTACGTGTTGGCGTGTTAACTTGTTTGTTTTTATTCATCACTGCTGTTTTATTTTGATACAGCGAGTCGCTTTGTGTAGGTGCGGCTACAGGGCGTTGCTCAAAAAACATAGGCGTATCGTCGGTAATTTGTGTGTCACTATGGTTTGTCATTTGTGAACAACCAAAGCCTAGTGGCAAACATAAAGTTAATAGTAGGCGTTTCATGTGTGCTCCTAATTAATATTCGCTGCGGTAAATATAGTCACCGCGCTGCTGTATTTTTTCATTGCTCCACATCACATTGATGGGAATTTCAGTACTGCCGGCAGATACAACTTGGTTGGTTTGCATATTTACCATTCGTGCATTAACAATATAAGCATGCTCTTGGCGAGTTAAAGTACCGGTGATGACAAAGTCAATAATCTGACGCTGCTTTAAGTTGCCAGTATTGCGGCTAAGTACTGAGTCTGCACTCGCTGATAAGTTAAGTTGGTTTTCAAGCCGATATTCAACCGTGTTATAACCTAATTGGGTGAATTGGGTTATTAAGCTTTCCTGAATCTGCTGGCTAAGCCCTGCCCCCTGTCCTTGAGCAACGTGAGAATCTAGGGCATCTGCTAAATAAAAGCTACTGACCGCAATTGAAGCAGTGCTTTTAAAAGGCTCTTTAATATGGCTAAGCTGGGCACTTAAGCTACTTACGTACTGGTTCACCGTATAAGGTGCCATAACCGCTTTAGGCGCATCAGTGCTTATACTCGGCTTTGGCTGAGGTGTTAAACTACAGCCCGCTAAATTTAATAATAGTAAGGGTAACAAAAGGCGCATAGTTGCCATCCTCTAAAAACATAATAACAACAAAGCAATTATTATGCCGAATACCCTTGCCACATATTTATTTTAAAGGCTGCTGGGTGTAATGACTCACAATGCAGTTGATTTGGCGCTGTTTAAGTTTATCGCAATCAGCAGCCGCATTTGCTTGTTCCTGATAAGCCCCAAGCTTTAAACGGTAGTAGGTCATGCCACTCACGTTGATAGTTTCTACATTCGCCACAAACTCCCCCTCAAATAACGAAGATGCGCTGGCTTTTATTTGATTTAAACTTTGGCTAAGTCGGTCTTTGTCGGTAACGGCTGCAACTTGGAGGGCAAACAGCGCTTTAACGGCTTGTTTTTCATCAGCTGCTGCATTCGTTGCCACTTGAGCTTTTTGTGCTACTTTTGGTGATACCGTTTCAGCTGAAGCTTTAGCTGTTGGTACTACAGGCGTATTTGTTGATGCGGTGTCTTGATTTGCCACCGCATTTAATTGGCTTATTAATAGCTTTAAGTCTTGTTCAATCACTAGTAGACGCTCAACACCTGCTTTGGCTGCTTGCCACTGCTGAGATGATGCTTTTAGCTGCGCTAACTCCTCGTCAGAAAGGCTTGCACTGGCTTGTTTAGGCTGAGGCGATTCCACTGCTGTTTTGGGACTGCTGCATCCAGATATAAAAAGAGCACCAATATAGGCGATGAGTATTGAATAGCGTTTATATAAATTAGCATGTTGCATGGTTAAACCTTATTGTTATTAGTGGCTAATAAGTTGCGCTTGGACTTGGCAGTTCAAGCCTTTCACTTTTAATTCTGCGCATACTTGTTCAAGCTCTCCTTGGGCAGACTCGGCATAAGCGACGGCTAAAATATACCGCTTTTGTTTATCGTCTTTAATATAAAAAGCATCACGCTTTGATTGCTCATTTAGATGGCGCTTAATTAATTGATAATACGCTTTCATAATCGGCAATGATGAAAACCCACCCGCATTGGCAATATACGCTGGCGTTTGTGTTTTTTCTTTCAGTTCAAAGTCAACGCCCATTACTACTTCACCTTGCGCTGGTAAATTCACCATTACTTGTTGCGTATCTTTTAAGGACTTACGTTGCTTAAACTTATCATCTATAACCGCTTTATATTCGCCAGGGCGTAAATCGGTAAACAAATAATAGCCATCATAGGCAGCTTGAGTTTGCGCCACTTGGTTACCTTGTTTATCGAGTAATTTAACGGTAGCAAAAGGCTGCACTTCACTGCTGCCTTGCTCATCTCGTTTGTAAACAGTTCCCTCCAATTCACTACTGTGATTAAGCGGTATTTCCATATATTCAACAAAACCGGCACGGGGCGTAATAGAAAAACCATCGTTTGCGGTAATTAAGAATGGATCGCTAATGCTGTCAGGCTCAATAACTATATCTGTGGTTAAATTAGCTGGCATCCCTGATAATAAGGCTATACCGTTTTCATCGGTAACGGCTCTTCGATAATTTTGTAGCCCTTTAACTTTTATCCCTTCTAAGTTTTGCTCGCCTTTATCAAATACTCCGTTATTATTTGTATCAAGGTATACATGCACCATTAACGAACCCGACTGCACTAAACTACGGCTATTAGCAAAGTAGTTGTTATTTTTAGCGTCATAACCTAGGCTAAAGCGACCAAATAAACCGATGCGCCAATTATTCTCACTATCGTAATTAAAATTACTATTTAAGCTAAACAGCTCAGCTTGCCAATTTAATCCTAACTCAGCAAACTTAATGTTATCTTCTAGCTGGTGTGTTAATTTTAATTCTGCTTGTAAATTAGAGCTTAGGTTTCGGCTAAACTCCGTTTCGTAACTCGTAATTTCACTTTCAGGTTTAATTTCGTAGTTAATACCGAAACGCGTACTCAAACGTCCAAAACGTTTTTGCAACCGGCTACTACCAAAAAAGGTGTCATTATCTGACCACTGTAAATTATTATTAAACGAATAGCCGCTATTATAGTAATTTAAGCTATTTCCAAACCTAAGGGTGCTTTGTTGAGTATCACTACTTATATGTGACGCCGTGTTTTGATAACTTAACTGACCATAATTATTTTGCATAACATTACCCGATACAAATAACTCATAAACGTCTATATCGTTATATAAATTACTGTGCGAGCTAGCATTTAATAATAGTGATGCTTTTCGCATACTAAAGCGCAAAGATTGACCGGCAAGTTCAGTTCTGGCTGCAAGTTCAAGCTCTTTTTCACTGTCATTACTTTTTTCATAATCTAAATTAATTAATACACGATTAAAAATACTCAAATTAGAGCCAAACGCATAATTATTTTGATTCTCTGCGTTATCATTTTTTAGAGCCGATGTCCCCGCATAAACAGAAAAGTAGTCAGTTACCCCCTGTTCATAGCGACCTGATAATAACCAGCCTTGTTGATCGTTGAAGTAATTTGGTGTTGTGAGGACCTGCTCGCCCTCTTGGGTTAATGAAAACTCATAAAAGCCTTCTCCCTCATTTAAACTATTACCATCAATTAAATACTCTTCAACTCTGCGCTCTACTTGTCCCTGTGGCCCGTAAAATATAAGCTCAAACGTATTAGTCCCAAACTGTAGGTCTATATTTTCAAAAAGATAGCGCCCATCAGGTAAACTAAGCTGCTGACCAATTAAAATTTTATTGCGATATAGCTCTACATCCCAACCAGCCTGTATTGCACCAGTTAAGTTTATTTGATTACTATTTACCTTTTTATACAACGGTTTGTTATTTATTTTAACTCCACGTGCGTAGTTACTAGTAAAGTTACTTCCTATTTGCGTAGAAAGTACATCACCAAACGCTATACTAGTTGCATTTAACGGCCCTAATAAGCTTGCGCTTGCGTCTTCACGGCTAAAAGACAAACGTGAATCCCTAATAACATCGCCGTTTTGTCCTGCAAGGTAGTATTCACTTTTTAAATAAGCGAGATCTTGCGAACCTAAAATTGAGTAATCTAAAGAACGGTTAGATTCATTTGCAGAATAACTAAGTTGTAAATCAGCTACTGGTGTAGATACTGCTTGGTAAGGGCTGGCTTTCCAAGGTAATGTGGGCTCTAAATTATTCGCATTCGATGATATTTTCCGCTCTTCTCGTTGTAGTTTTTGTTCTATTGGTAAAACTTGCTTAGGTGAAAAGCCAAGTTCTAAAGAATTAAAGTTAAGCCGCATGTTTAATTCAAACCATTGATTTAAAAGTGCTGAATCAACAAACACATCACCGGAATCAAGATAGTAGTCTTGCTCTGAAAATGAATAAACCTCGTTCTTTATCACTACCGCTTTATTATTTAAGTTCAGTTCAAAACGATTTTCAGGTGAAATGTACCACCCTTGTGCGGTTAAGTTTTCACTATTAATGGTAATTGCAAAGTTAAGTTGCTCAAATAAACTGTTAAGTTCAATCCAAGCGCCACTTTCACTTTTTATTGCAACCAACTCCCCTAAATAATATTGGCGTAGGTATGCTGAAAAAAACAATAGTTCACCCACAGGGATACCTGCGCTTTTATCGTCAGCGTTGTTAAAAAGCGTGACCTCTTGCCCTTCATTTTTTTCGAGCTTTAATTGCCCTGTATTCAGAGCTTGCTCGTCAGTCAAAGCCTGCCATTTTTTCTCAATATTAAATAAAGTGTTATATATAGCGTCTGTTTTATTTACAGACGCGTGTACAGAAAAACTTAACACAAACAGTATTAAGCTCACACACCATGTAAAATACATTTTTAAAATCAGTTTAATAACCCTACTGAGCTTGCATTAATATTAACCACTTTCTCGGCAAATTTGATACCTTGATATTCTTTTAAACCTGAATATACAATACGCAACTTACCAGAACCTTTAATCGCATTTTTTTCAAATAGATTTAACGTCAATCTAGCCAATGGCACTTCAGCGTAAATACTATAGTCGTTAATCATAGACACTTTCATTTCTTCACTACTATTACTTGCTTGGTAAAAAGCTTCAACTTTACCAAAAGTACTATAGTTTCCTGCTCTCGCAAGCGAGACAAGTAATGCGTTATTTTTTTGATTTTTTATTACTTCAACAGATTCAATATCTACTTCAGGTATTTTAGCCCCTTGGCGTAATATAATTGGTATGGAATAACTCAAAATCATATTAATTGTGATACCCATTCCTTGTTTATTGCTTTTAGTTTCATTGGGTAGGGCCTTAAATAATAAATGCGAACGATACTCTTTATCGTCCAAACCTTTTGGTTTTCTAAGTGCAAGCTTTACTATTTGACGCTCACCTGGAGCTAGGCGTACCTGTGATGGGCTCATACGTACCATATTGCTTAATGATGAAGGAAGTATCTGCCTATCAGTTAAGGTAATATATCCACCTTCTGGCTTTGCTGTTTTTTCCTGCCATTCTAAACGGTATGTCTGATATTCATCGCCATTGTTTATTACAATCACTTTTGCAACGCGTTGGCGCTCATCAAAAGAAATACGAGTTGGAGAGATAAGTAAATTGGCTTGGCTATTAAAGCCTATAAATAGTTGACTGGCACATGCAAGTATTAAAAAAAGTTTATATAAATTCATTTTGAGATTGCTCTTAATACGAAATTGTTAATTCAATTGTGGTGCTGTAGTTATCGTCTATATATGGTTGCCCGTTGCCACTGGTGCTTAACTGCCCGCCAACCTTTAAAACCCCCATACCATATGCGTTTGTTGTTACTGAAGAAGCATAAATGACATTGTTAAGTATAAAAGCGTTTCCACCATTCACTCTGCTAAGGGATGGATATACACCTGTATCACTTATGTTTAATTGTACTCGTGCCCCGTATCCCTCAAAAAGCAATTCTGCAGGATTTCCACTGTGCATTAAATGTATGTTGGTTGTCGAACTGGTTCCACTTGGTAAAAGAGTGATTGAGCTACTAGGTGTATTTTTTACGACAACAATCGTACCAAAGTTTAGAGGTTCAAGAACGGTCACCTGAGCAAGTACTTTAGCGCTAAAAAAAACACTTAGTAGTAAAATAAGTTTTAGCACAAAGCGCCTGCCATTAAGGCAGGCAAATACTATTAATAATCTAATATTAATGTGAATGTACCACTGTAATCGCCATCAATGTAATCACTTGAAGGCGTTGTTGCATCTGTAGTTAATGTCGCACCCATATTAAATGTAGCAGCGCCTGTAGAGTCAACTTGGATAGTTGTTGTTGCTGCACTATTTGGGTTTGCGCCAGTTAATACGTAGTAAGTAGGAGTACCAAGTGTAAAGCCTGCAGTGCCTGCAGGAGCAGTTACTGGAGAAATAGCACCCGATACACCTGTCGCATCAATTGTAAGCGTTGCAAAAGGAGAAACCCCAGACACTGAAAAAGAAGCTGGCGTACCTGCTGCAAGTACTGCAATTTCTGCGCCCGCACCTGAAGCTGCTGTTATCGATGATGTTGCAGGATTAGCTGCAAGAACAAGAGTCGCCGTATCTGTTGCAGCTGTATCTGCTGTAGCACGAATAGTACCAAAATCTAAATCTGCAGTACTTTGAAAAGTAAATGCGTTTTGAACAGTTACACCTGCGTTAAATGTCGCAGTTTCCGCTATTACACCAAAAGAAAGAGCAGCCATTGACGCAGCCAATGCTGCTTTAGTAAATATTTTGTTCATAGTTTTCCCTTAGATATATGTTATTAACCTTTTGTTCAGGTTAATTTAAGTATCGGCCAAAATCACTAAAAAGTTAAAAAATATTTACTTTATTTTGATTTATAATAACAGGATGCAAAAATAAGCGAAAAAAACCTTAAACATCCTCTGAAAATGCCGCTAAGGTACATTTATTACCCATCTTATAAAAAAACAAACACAACTGCGCCGCCTGTTGTTGATTTTTTAGCGGGCCTGCTACAACACTATAAAAGATAGTTGATTCTTTTTTTTGCTCATTAATACGGTATTGCAAAATACTGTTTAATTGAGGGTATTGCTCTTTTAGTCGCTCCACTTGCCTTTTGGCTCCGTTAGAAATTAAATAACGTCCAATTTGCACACCGTACATTGCTTTGTTTGTACTGGTAGTGTTATCAGCTAAAGCGGTTTCTGATGAGTGTTGTAACGATTGCTTAGAGCCATACTCAACACGTTTAACTTTCTCTTTCATCGGCTCTGGTACGGTATCAATATCTGTTTGTGCAGAAAGCGCTTGAATCAATAACGATAAGTCTTCTTCCATGGTGCTTAAGCGCGCTATTTGCTCTTTGTTGTTATCCCATTGCTCTAGGTAAGGTTTTATATCTTTTTCACGTACAAGCTTATCGCTTTGTGAATCTGAAGGCATTAGCTGGTTGCTGCAACCAGCTAATGCAAATGGTATTAATAATGTTATTAAATAAAGTTTCACTTTAGGCACCCATTACAAAAGACTAGCTATCTACAGCTATTATGCAATAAAAGCGCCAAGTAATATTGTTTTATAACCTGATTGGTCCGTCAGTGTAGTTACTCACAAAACAGTCAACTTTATAAAATTTAAATACCTCGCAATCATCCTCTGCACTTTTAAAGTTAAAATACTCACCTAATTTTAGTCGATAATAGGTTTTGTTATTAACCTTTGCTTTTTCAATATTTGTCGTGATTTTGTCCTTAAACAAAGGCGCTGCTTTTTTGTTAATTTGCTTCCATTCTTTGGCAACACTCTCTTGTGAATCGAGTGACGCAACCTGCAATGCAAATACTTTTTTGTTGGTATCAACCATTGCCACTTTTGTTAGCTTCGATGTTTGAGGGAATACTTTTTTCTTCACGATTGAGTTCGTTGCTTTCGCAGGCAAACTAACAGCGCGCTTACTGTAGCTTTTTGAAGGGGCTGTAATCATTTTTGTAGGCACGCTAGCATAGCGACTACTGTGTCGCTGATTGTATGGAGCGTCCCCTTTAGAGGATTTTGCGTAGCGATTACTATACCTTTGCCTTGGTCGTTCAACTTTATCTGAGGTGCTTGCGTAATTATTACCATATCTAAGATTTGGCGGCGCCTTTGTGTTTATTACTGAGCGAGCATAACGATTGCTAACAGCCTGATTAGATTGCGCTATTGCTTTACTGTTAATAATATCTAGGTGATCAACTAAATATGTGAGCTCACGTTCTAACTTTAATAGCCGCTCTATGCCAGAGCGCGCTTGCTGCCATTGCAAGGCGGCATCTTTTAGTTGAGCAAGCTCGAGCGCTGTGATGGTTACATATTCAGGTGAGTCTTTAACTTCTTCATTTAATGATGTTTTATCAGGCGATATCGTACAACCAGTACTTAATAACAACAGTAATACGACTAACAGATATCGGTGATACTTTTTGCTGTATTCACACATTGATTGTTTCTCTTTCAATAGTTTAGACCGCTCAATCAAGTCAATTTTCAATTGAATCAACAAAGCACGTTAACAACAAAACAACTTGGGTTAACATAAAGATTACAACACAATGTTAAATATGTCTGTATAACTGCAAAAATAGTGATAATTTAAAATACTAAAAAAGCTATTTTACAATCAAAAAAAGCGCCATATAGGCGCTTCTAATAATGATAAGTTTATTTAAATTAACGTTTTAATAAACGTTTTAAGCTCACCGGCGAATTCATCACGACGAAGAGCAAATTCAATGGTTGCTTTTAAATAACCAATTTTACTGCCACAATCATGGCTTCGGCCTTTCATTGCGTAGGCATCTACTTTTTCATCTTGCATAAGCATGGCTATTGCATCTGTTAGCTGAATTTCATCACCAGCACCTTGAGGGGTTTTAGCCAGTAATGGCCAAATATTTTTACTCAACACGTAACGACCAACCACAGCAAGGTTTGAAGGTGCCTCGTCAACGGGTGGTTTTTCTACCATGCTTTGAATGGGTGAGCTTTCACCTTGGTTTAACTCAACATCACCTAAATCCACAACACCAAATTTATCTACGTCATCTTTAGGGACTGGCTCAACCATAATTTGACTGTGTTTAGTTTGCTCAAAGCGAGTAATCATTTCAGCTAAGTTGTCTTTTGTTAGGTCACTTTCTACATCATCAATAATAACGTCGGGTAAAATAACCACAAAAGGTTCATTGCCAATAATAGGGGCGGCACAGTTAATAGCATGGCCTAGGCCTTTTGCTTCACCTTGACGTACATGAATAATGGTCACATCTTTAGGGCAAATAGACTGTATTTCGGCAAGTAATTGCCGCTTTACACGTTTCTCTAATGTTGCCTCTAGTTCAAAGCTGGTATCAAAATGGTTTTCAATCGAGTTTTTACTCGAATGCGTTACTAGCACTATCTCTTTAATACCAGCGGCAACCGCTTCGCTAACAACGTATTGAATGAGTGGACGGTCTACAACGGGCAGCATTTCTTTTGGAATTGCTTTAGTTGCCGGTAACATACGTGTTCCAAGGCCGGCTACGGGGATCACTGCTTTCATTATGCTCTCCTTATTTTTTAAACTGAAAATGGGTATTGAATAGCCTCGTGGCATTGATAACCAACCACCTCAAAATCATCACGTGTTACCCATGTTTCTATATCTTCGAGCGACTTAATCTCTGGGTTAATTTTTAATTGAGGAGAAGCAAATGGCTCGCGCTTTAATTGCACGTCTCGCATTAAATCTAGCTGATTTTCGTAAATGTGGGCATTGGTGATTTTATGATATGCCTTACCTGCTTTGTGGCCAGTAATTTGTGCAACCAGTGCCAATAAAACAAAACATTGAATTTGATTAAAGTTTAGCCCTAACGGTACATCACAACTTCGTTGGTACGAAGTTAAATACAGGGTATCGCCTAGTAATGAAAAGGTATGCGTATGCATGCATGGGCGCAAGCAGCCAAGCTCAAACTCACCTGGGTTGTAAAAGGTAATAATTTCGCCGCGATCATCAATGCCATTTTTTAAATTATTGATGACCTTTGCAAGTTGATCCAGTGTTGAACCATCAGGGCGTTGCCAGCCTCGTCCTTGCACGCCATAAACGCGCCCCATATCATCCTCACCTTTACGATTAGGATTATTGAGCCAGGCACTATTTTCATTGGCGTTAGCATCCCAGGTTTTACAACCTATATTGCGAAACTGCTCAGCACTGTCATAGCCTCTTAAATAACCTAATAATTCAGCAATAGCCGCTTTGTAATAGCTTTTTCGCGTAGTGATCATTGGGAACTGATTATTAGCCACATCGTATTCTAAATCAGCGTTTATAACCGTTAAACAACGTGTACCGGTACGCTTGTTTTCAATCCATTGTCCTTGGTCAACAATGCGCTGACATAATTCTAAATATTGTTTCATCTAACTTCTTCTTTTAAGCTTTTGCCGCTGTTTTTGATAGTGGTTGTTTATAGGCCCAAATAAGTAAGCCTAACCCGCCAATTATCATTGGTAACGATAGAATTTGCCCCATAGAAATGAAATCAGCAAATAGCCCCAATTGCGCATCTGGTTGGCGAAAATATTCAATACAAAATCTAAATACGCCGTAACCCAGTAAAAACAAACCCGACACACTTCCCGCAGGACGTGGACGCTTAATAAACCACAATAATATGACAAACAATACAAGCCCTTCAAAAAAAGCTTCGTAAAGTTGTGAAGGGTGGCGTGCAAGCGGGCCTCCGGTTGGAAACACCATTGCCCACGGAACATCAGTGGTACGCCCCCATAATTCGCCGTTAATAAAGTTACCTATACGCCCAGCCAGTAAACCAACAGGCACTAAAGGTGCTACAAAATCACCGACTTGTAATAACGATTTTTTACGCTTGTAAGCAAAAATAGCAATTGCAGTGATCACCCCCAGTGTTCCACCATGAAACGACATGCCACCTTGGTCTATTCTAAACAAATATAAGGGGTTTTCGATAAAATAGCTAAATTGATAAAACAGAACATAACCAATACGCCCACCTAATATAACGCCCAGCATGCCGTAAAAGAGTAAATCGCTGACTTCGTCTTTAGTCCAACCTGAACCGGACTTATTAGCTTGACGATTAGCAAACCACATCGCAAACGCAAAACCAATTAAGTACATTAATCCATACCAACGAACGCTAAGTGGCCCAATAGAAAAAATTATTGGATCAATTTGAGGAAACTCCAGTGCCATAAAAATAAACCTTTAGCTAAAAACCATTTTAATAGCGATGATAACAAGTAACATCGCGAAAACTTTCTTAATTGTATTCACAGGTAAGTAATGCGTTGCTTTGGCGCCTATTGGCGCTATAAACCATGAGGTAACAACAATCCCTAACAATGCAGGTAAATAAACAAATCCCATAAAACCATGCGCTAAGTCAGTTACTTGCCAACCGGCGCTGACATAACCAATAGAGCCAAAAAAGGCAATTACAATACCACATGCAGCAGCGCAACCAATTGCCTTTTTAATATCAACCGAAAAATAGTGCAACATAGGCACAAGTAGTGCGCCACCGCCAATCCCAATCAACCCAGATAGTGCCCCCATTATCGCACTAATACTTCCTAGCACGGGGCCTGCAGGCATCGGGTGACCTACGCTCACTTTATTACGGGCAGAAAGCACCATTCTCATAGCAATAAAAACCACACTCACCGCAAACACGGTTCGTAACATTTTCTCAGGTATAAAGCTGGCAGCAAAGCCGCTAATCAAGGCGCCAATGGCCACACCCGACATTACCCAAGGGGCAATTTTCCAAGGCACATTATCATTTTTATGATGAGCTAACGCTGAAGAAGTCGAGGTAAATAAAATAGAGGCTAAAGATGTCGCAATAGCGATAACCAATACATGATCGGCAGCGGCCACATTAAAACCCAGTAACAAGCTCGTTAGCACCGGCACAATGATTAAACCACCGCCTATGCCTAGAAGTCCTGCTAAAAAACCAACAATGCAACCTAATAACGCACAACTTGCAACTAGAAGTCCTAGTTCATACATAGTTATCTCTAATACATTTAAGAATATGTATATTTTAATTGATTATATAAACAATAACAGCTCTATCATTTAGGTGTATAAAATAAATTACCTAGCTGATGCTCTATCATAAAATTACGGGTTAAACGCAACACTTGTTTAGCATTGGGCTGTGCTAAACACTCGCTCAGTAATTGTTCCATGTCACTAACATTTAAGCGCCTAAGCACCCATTTCACTTTATTTAACGACGATAAGTTCATACTTAAACGTCTATAGCCCATGGCAATGAGTAATATTGCTCCCTCGGGATCGCCGCCAAGCTCACCACATAAACTAAAGGGCAATTCATAGTGCTCACATTCGCTGGCAATATTATTTAATACACGTAACACAGCTGGATGATAAGGATTGAATAAATCGGCCACACGGGCATTTGCTCTATCTACCGCTAATAAATACTGAGTTAAATCGTTACTACCCACTGAGCAAAAATCGACTTTTCTAGACCACTCTGGCAGCATAAATACACTTGAAGGTACCTCAAGCATAATGCCAATATCTGGCTTTTCTATTAATTGCTCAGGAAATGTTTCGCTTAACTCATAATAGGCTTGGTTATACAATGCCAGCGACTCTTCAACTTCATCAGTGCCACTGATCATAGGCAGCATTATTTTTAAATTACCTAAGCCAATATTCGCTTTGAGCATGGCTTTGAGCTGATCTAAAAAAAGCTCAGGATGATCTAGGCTAATTCTAATACCACGCCATCCTAAAAACGGGTTTTCTTCGGTAATATTAAAATAATCTAAAACTTTGTCGCCACCAATATCTAACGTTCGCATAACTACGGGGTTAGGATAATAGCTACTGAGTACTTCGCGATACCATTTTTCTTGTTCTTGTTGCGATGGAAACTGCCCTTTTTGCATAAACCACGCTTCGGTTCTGTAAAGACCAACACCATCACAAATATGGGCACTATTTTGTTGCGTATTAAGTTCAAGCCCTGCGTTGAGCAATAAACTAATATGCTCCCCGTCCAAGGTAATTGCAGGCAGTGATTGCTCTTCTAAAAAACGATTGTTGAGTAAGTTATCTTGATGTTGTAACTCGGTATACTCATCAATAAGCATTTGCGAAGGCGAAATATATAAACGCCCAGCAAAAGCATCTAAAATCATTTCTTTGTTATCAAACTGCAGTAACGGTAAATCTTCAATACCCCAAATTGCAGGCACCCCCATTGCTCGCGTTAAAATAGAGGCATGGCTATTAGCTGAACCATTAATGCTTACCACACCTGCTAAACGCTCATTTGGCACTTCGGCTAACATCGCAGGAGTTAATGTGTGAGCGATGAGGATTGTGTTTTCAGGGTAGTCTTTTATTGCATGCTCAGTGTTCACTAAGTGATGAAGCACCCGTAAGCCAATGTCTTTAACATCAACCGCACGCTCTTTAATATAAGGGTCTTGCATTTCATTAAACTGTGCAACTAAACGTTCAATCACAATTTTTAATGCACTTTTTGCACACCAACCTTCTTGTAATTGTGCCTCTACATTATGACCTAAGCTTTTAGCATCCAATAATTGCTGATACACATCAAACACCGCCAACGCCTCTTGCGGTATGGTATCGCTTAATGTCATCGATAAAGTGCTAAATTCTTTGCGCGTTGCAGCAACCGCTTGCGTGAATAAACGGCGTTGTTCATTCACATCACTATTTTTAGTAAGCTCTATGGACTTAAAATTAAGTTTAGGAATAACAACAAAGGCTTTACCAATACTAATGCCTGGCGCACTAGACACCCCTTTTAAAACCGATGTTTGATGAGACGACTCATCTTGGCGCAATACTTCTTTTATTTCGGCATGTGCAAGCTGTGAAGCTAACTGCGCTGAGAGCGTAATTAAAAACGACTCTTCATCTTGAGAAAATACTCGAGCCATTTTCTGTTGCACAACAATAACGCCTAATACCTTTTTTTGATGAACAACAGGCACAGACAAAAAAGCGTTGTAGCCTTCTTCGTTCACTTCTGGGGAGAGTTTAAAGCGAGGATGCGATTTAGCAAACGCAATGTTAATCGCCTCTTCGCGCTGAGCAACTAGCCCAACAAGTCCTTCAGTAAAGCCAATTCTAAATTTACCCACCGCATCGGGGTTTAACCCTTCGCTGGCCATTAGTACAAAGTTATCTTGACTGTAATCGGCAAAATAAATGGAGCAGCACTGGGTATTCATGGCATCTTTTACCATTTTCACAAAGCACACTAACGCATCGTCTAAATTCGCTTGTTGCGAAACAGACTCAGCTATCGATCTGAGTGTTGCCAGCATACACTGCTCCTTTTTATGTAAAACTACCTTTTGCTTCGCCAATTGTCTTTTTGTTGCTCTCGCTTATTGAAGGGCATAGCAAAAGGAGCAAACTCTTTCATAACACGTCGATAAACATCCCGTTTAAACGATACTACTTGCCTTACCGGATACCAATAACTCACCCACCGCCAATCATCAAATTCAGGATGGTGCGTTTTTAGTAAGTTTACATCTTCATCTTTACAGCGTAACTTCAGTAAAAACCATTTTTGTTTTTGCCCAATACACACCGGACTTGAGTCGCGGCGGATTAATCGTTTGGGTAATTTATAGCGTAACCAATGTTTTGAGCTTGCAACTATTTCTACATCTTCTGGTCGCAAACCTACTTCTTCGTGTAATTCACGGTACATAGTTTGTTCTGGTGTTTCACCATCATCAACACCGCCTTGGGGAAATTGCCAAGAATGTTGACCATAGCGTCTGGCCCAAAACACTTGCCCCTGATTATTGCAAATTACAATTCCGACATTGGCACGAAAACCTTCGGCATCAATCACCTTAGTGCCTCATTTGTAAGTCGATTTTTTATGATTGTTCCACATTAGCTGCAATACGGCAAATACTATTACGTACAAGCCCCGTTAACGTCCTCGGTTAAGGCAAATTAATAGCGAAATCCATTGCATGTTAATAACAAACAACACTGCCATGATAAATACATAAAAACCACACTGTTTGTGCTGGTTACTCACAGCTTGTGCATAACTTTTGTAAAACACGCTCATTTAGCAAACAAATCCACAATACAAGATCTAAAAGGTGATGTTCTCCACAGAATCTGTGGATAAACATGTTTATACATCTGTATTTATCCTTACAACATTTATAGACCTTAATTAAAACTGAACACTATAAACAAAAAAAACAATGCAGTTCAGTTACTTAGTTAAGCTTGGCGTTTTAAAACAGTGCATAAAATTGCACCACACACGGCACGAACAAAATTCAACCAACCGCTAAAGATATCCACTAACACACTAATTTGCTATCATGGCGTTGGTATTTATTCAACTAAAATAAACAGTATGCAACCTTTAAAACCTCATTCAATCAATCAATTAATGCAACGTGTCGATGCTATTGCAGGACTCACACTAGGACAACTTGCACAGCAGTACCACTTTAAAACGCCAGATGATTTATTGCGTGAAAAAGGCTGGACAGGTCAACTGATTGAGTATGTATTAGGCGCAAGTGCTGGGTCAAAACCGCTACCCGACTTTGAGGATTTAGGCATAGAGCTCAAAACCTTGCCCATTTCATATAAAGGCAAACCGCTAGAAACTACCTTTGTGTCGGTTACCCCACTAATGAATGTAACTGGCATGACCTGGCACACAAGTAGCGTACGTAAAAAGTTGAATCATGTTTTATGGCTACCTATTTTAAGTGAGCGCGATATTGCTCCGTTTGATAGAACCATAGGCAGTGGCTTTTTGTGGCAACCCTCCCCCGCGCAAGATGCGCAATTACAGCGTGACTGGGAAGAGCAAATGGAGCTTATAGCGCTTGGTCGGGTAGATGAAATATCAGGGCATTTAGGCGACGCCATGCAAATACGGCCAAAAGCAGCTAATAGCAAAGTAGTTACCGATGCCATAGGCCCCAACGGGCAAATTATACAAACCCTGCCCCGTGGCTTTTATTTGAAAACCAGTTTTACAAAAGAGATATTAAAACAGCAGTTTCAGTTGTAATTATTTGTCGGTATTAATTTTTGCACCAAATAGATTCGCGTAACCAAAAAGGTTTTTCTCGCATCCAAAGGGTACAAATCCACTTTTCACCTAATAATACGGGTTTTCCACTATGTACTGAGTTTTTATCTACCTGATTACCAATCATATTATTAAATTTAATTACTTGTCCTTGCTTGGCTTTAACACTTACATTCCAGTCTTTAAAGGCGGTTTCTCCACCTTCAAATCCGTCATTTAAATTTATAATACGTGTTCGCCGTCTTTGACCAAAAAAATTAAGTTCTTTTTTAGCATTTTCATTTGAAGGTGTAATAAAATCATAGTGCCATTTGTATTGCTGACCTTGAGTATAACGATAAATAATCATAGGCTCAGCATATGCTAAGTCAGCATAGTCGTCTGAACATATGATGCGCTGTAATATAGCTATTAAAATATTATCGACTGGTAATTGTGTTATAAGCTGCTCATTGTCTCTGATGTCTATAACTTTTTGTCTTGTAGAGTTTTCAGCATACACCCCAGCTAAATTTAAATTATTATTAGCAAGCTTTATAATCTCCTGCGCTAATTCATTCGTTAGTTGCGTTTCTAATGTTGTCACAGGTAATGATTGTTCAGAGGATTGAATATTCAATGGCATAATTAAGCTACTCCACAACCCTATTAAATCGGTTTCAATACCCTGCTGTATAGTCTTAGGAAGGCCCGATATATGTTTTTCAAAGTTAATTGTTACTTGCGGATCAGCAGTTCGGATTGGCCAAAAGTGAGATAAAACCTTAAGAGCTTCAATTTTATGATACTTAGCTAAGCATAAAACAATGGCTAGCTCCTGAGAAGAAGTTGATGATGAAACCGCATGACATAACCAATAGTGAACAAATTCAGGAGCTGTTAGCGCAAAAGACACTATTTCTTGTTTTGGAGGAAGCGTGCCATGATATTTGGCATTTATGAGGTGAGTAACATAGTTATTTTTCATAATCATTTTATTGTTATTTTTAATACGCTCCTAAAGTAACAATAAATTTACAAACAATAAACCACCCACCTGTTATATTTGCATTTATGATTAAAAATCCCCGCATAAGCGAGGATTTTTATAATTTTAAACAAATTAAAGAATTACTGACCTTTAACTTCTTTTAAACCATTGTACGGTGCTTTAGCGCCTAATTGCTCTTCAATACGAAGCAATTGGTTGTACTTAGCAACACGGTCTGAACGGCTTAATGAACCTGTTTTGATCTGGCCTGCAGCTGTACCAACCGCTAAATCAGCAATGGTTGCATCTTCAGTTTCACCAGAGCGATGAGAAATAACCACTGTAAAACCAGCATCTTTCGCCATTTTGATTGCCGCTAACGTTTCTGTTAGTGAACCAATTTGGTTAAATTTAATTAAGATTGAGTTAGCAATACCATTGTCGATACCACGTTTTAAAATCTTAGTATTGGTTACGAATAAGTCATCACCCACTAATTGGACTTTATCGCCCATTAGTTTAGTTTGATGAGCAAAGCCATCCCAATCAGACTCATCTAAGCCATCTTCAATTGATACAATTGGGTATTGCTCAGTTAAGTCTTTTAAGAAGTAGTTAAACTCTTCAGAGGTAAACTTTTTACCTTCACCTTTAAGGTCGTAGATATTTGCTTCTTTGTCATAAAACTCAGAGGCAGCACAATCAAGTGCAAGGGTAATATCTTTACCAAGCTCATAACCGGCATTTGCAACAGCCACTTTAATTGCTGCAAGTGCTGCTTCGTTTGATGCAAGGTTTGGTGCAAAACCGCCTTCGTCACCAACAGCTGTTGAATGACCATCTGCTTTAAGCACTTTTGCAAGGCTGTGAAATACTTCAGCACCCATACGCAATGCTTCACGGAAATTAGCAGCACCAACTGGCTGAACCATAAATTCTTGAATATCTACTGAGTTATCAGCGTGCTCACCGCCGTTGATGATGTTCATCATTGGTAGTGGCATAGAGTAAACACCTGGCGTGCCATTTAAGTCAGCAATGTGCTCGTATAGCTCTACTTTTTTAGATTGTGCAGCCGCTTTTGCGTTAGCAAGTGAAACCGCTAAAATAGCATTAGCACCTAGTTTTTCTTTATTTTCAGTACCATCTAAATCAAGCATTACTTGGTCTACATCACTTTGAGCAAGTGCATTTTGACCTTTTAAAGCCGCTGCAATTTCATTATTAATGAAACCTACCGCTTTTAATACGCCTTTACCTAAATAACGAGTTTTATCACCATCACGTAATTCTAATGCTTCGCGAGTTCCTGTAGATGCACCTGATGGTGCAGCAGCACGGCCCCATGAACCATCAGCTAAATATACCTCAGCTTCTACAGTTGGGTTACCACGCGAGTCCATAATTTCACGACCGATTACTTTTACGATTTCTGACATCTTGATTCCTCTATATTCCCAAAATGGTGAGTACGGCTAACCTAGGCCAGCCTTAGAAACAAAAAAGGCCGCGCAATATGCACAGCCTTTTTTAAATTACGAAGACGCTTTTTGGTAGGTATGAGCCGCAGCTACAAACCCTTCAAATAGCGGATGACCATCGCGTGGCGTTGAAGTGAATTCCGGGTGGAATTGCGCTGCAATAAACCAAGGGTGATCTTTATTTTCAATAATCTCTACTAGCTTTTTATCTTCAGATAAACCAGTAAAGCTTAAACCTGCTTGTTCAAGCTGTGCAACGAAGTTGTTATTAACTTCGTAACGGTGACGGTGACGTTCAACAATTTCGTCGCTGCCATACACTTCGTGTACTTTAGAGCCAGGCGTTAAATGGCATTTTTGTGCGCCTAAACGCATTGTGCCACCTAAATCAGACTTTTCATCACGTACTTCTACGTTACCCTCAGCGTCTAGCCACTCAGTGATTAAACCAACCACTGGAGCCTCTGAGTTTGCATTAAATTCCGTTGAGTTTGCATCAACTAAACCGGCAACATTTCGTGCGTATTCAATTAGCGCAACCTGCATACCTAAACAAATACCTAAGTAAGGCACTTTGTTTTCACGAGCATATTTAGCCGCTAAAATCTTACCTTCAACACCACGACCACCAAAACCACCTGGCACTAAAATAGCATCTAAGCGAGAAAGAATATCCGTTCCTTTAGTTTCTAAGTCTTGTGAATCAACGTATTGAATATTAATAGTTAAACGATTTTTTAGTCCCGCATGTTTTAATGCTTCGTTTACTGATTTGTATGCATCCGGTAATTCAATGTATTTACCAACCATACCAATTGTCACTTCACCCGTTGGGTTAGACTCTTGATACAATACTTGTTCCCACTCAGCTAAATCAGCCTCAGGCGCGTCTAAATGGAAACGACGACATACAAAGTTGTCTAACTCTTGCGACTTTAATAACGCAGGGATTTTATAAATACTGTCTACATCAGGCAGTGAAATAACGGCTTTTTCTTCAACGTTTGTGAACAATGCAATTTTTGCACGCTCGTTATTTGGCAGCTTACGATCTGAGCGACAAATAAGAATATCTGGTTGAATACCGACTGAGCGTAACTCTTTAACTGAGTGCTGAGTTGGTTTTGTTTTCACTTCACCGGCAGGGCCTAAGAATGGCACTAGCGTTAAGTGAATAAATAGCGCACGTTCACGACCAATCTCTGTGCCCATTTGACGAATAGCTTCGATAAATGGTTGTGACTCAATATCACCTACCGTACCACCAATTTCAACGATTGCTATATCATGGCCTTCTGCGCCATCATAAACACGTTGCTTAATATCATTAGTGATATGAGGAATAACCTGAATTGTTGCGCCAAGATATTCGCCACGTCTTTCACGACGTAGTACATCTTCATATACGCGCCCTTGCGTAAAGTTATTACGGCTGGTCATTTTGGTGCGAATAAAACGTTCGTAGTGACCTAAATCAAGGTCCGTTTCTGCGCCGTCTTCGGTAACGTATACTTCACCGTGTTGAATTGGGCTCATTGTGCCTGGGTCAACGTTGATGTAAGGATCCAGCTTTAAAATGGTAACATCTAAGCCACGGGCCTCTAAAATAGCGGCCAACGATGCTGCTGCAATACCTTTACCCAACGAAGAAACAACTCCGCCAGTAACGAAGATAAATTTTGTACTCATGCGAACCCTAGAATATCAGGAATTAAAAGGAATATAATACCCAAACAAGTGATTTTGGAATATAAACAAGACGGGGCGAAATTGTACCAAAACATAGCTAAGCAATCCAGCTAAAATTGGTAAATCTGTGCACAAAAAACAAACATTTTTTATGTCCCTATTTATTTAGTTTTTTTATCGCATCCCATGCTGCATCCATTTCCTCTAAAGACGCAGAATCAATACATTTACCCTGTGCAATTAAGTAGTTTTGTACCTTTTCAAACCGTGCAGAAAACTTATCGTTGGCACTGCGAAGCAGTTGTTCGGGGTCGCGTTTAACATGGCGCGCTACATTAACAGTAGCAAACAGCAAATCACCTAGCTCTTCTGCTGTATGATCTGAGTATGGGTCATGAGCTAAGGCTTCTTTCACTTCTTCAACCTCTTCACTCACTTTATCAATAGCACCGTGATAAGTCGGCCAATCAAACCCTAACGCAGCGACCCGTTGCTGAATTTTTTTAGCTTTTGTTAAGCTAGGTAAACTGTTTGGTATATCTTGCCAAAGTACTGAGCTTTGGCCTTGGGGTTTAGCCGCACGCTCTTGTGCTTTTATTGCTTGCCACTGCGCAGCTAATTCGGCATCGGTTTTAGGTGTGTCTTGCGCTGAAAATACATGCGGATGACGACGCACCAACTTTTCATTTAACTGTGCCACTACATCGTTAAAATTAAATAATTGCTGCTCTTGTGCTAGTTGCGCATAAAACACGATTTGAAAAAGTAAGTCGCCTAACTCATTTTTTAAATCGCTTAAATTATTCGTTTCAATACAATCAGCCACTTCATAGGCTTCTTCAAGAGTATGCGGCACGATTGACGCAAACGTTTGCTTGAGATCCCAAGGGCATCCGCCCTCAGGGTTTCTCAGTGTTTGCATTATTTCCAGCAGTTGGCTTATAGCCTCATTATTAGCCTGATTACTGCCCTCGTTTTGCACTGTGCACCCCTTCTATCTGGTGTAACTTAGAAAGCACTTTATTTGTGCCTTGTAAGTCATGCACTTCTATTTGCATCACAAAAATAGCCGTTTGAGTGCTATCAACCGTGTTGACATTCATATTGAGCACATTGACTTTTTCATTCGCCAAAGCAGAACTAATATCACGAATTAAACCAGACCGATCGCTGGCTTCAATACGAATAGTTAACGCGTAGGAGCTGCTAATATCATCTGACCAACTTACTGAAATAACGCGCTCTGGGTGCTTGTTTTTTAAATTACTAAACGAGTCACAATCCTCACGATGCACGGCAATGCCACGGCCTTGGGTAATATACCCAATAATTTCATCCCCAGGTACAGGGCGGCAACAGCGAGCAACATGGCTCATTAAACTGCCTACTCCATCAACCACAATACCGTTTTTATCGCCAGTCACTTTACTGGGCGATTTAAAGCGAATAACCGGCTCGTGCTCCGTTCTATCGGTAATAAAGTTGAGCATTTGGTTAAGGCGAATATCGCCTGCACCAATGGCGACCATTAAGTCATCAAGCTCTCTAAAGTTAAAACGCTTTATCGCTGGGTCTAAATCTTTGTAAGTTAACTCTAACTTTTGTAATTCGTTATCAAGGATTTCTTTACCCGCGCTTAAATTTTTATCGCGGTCGAGCTGTTTAAACCAATGGTGGATTTTGGCTCTAGCGCGAGAAGACTTAATGTAACCTAACGACGGATTTAGCCAATCACGACTTGGATTTGGCTGCTTTTGGGTCAGTATTTCAACCTGATCGCCGGTACTTAATTGATGAGTAAACGGCACTATTTTGCCAAATATTTTTGCACCAATACACCGATGCCCTACATTGGAGTGAATGTAGTAAGCAAAATCAAGAGGCGTTGCCCCTAGCGGTAAGTCAAAAATATCTCCACGTGGAGTAAACACATAGACGCGGTCTTCAACCACTTGGTTTTTAAGCTCTTGCGCTAAATCGCTGCCATCAACCACTTCTTCTTGCCATTGCAGTAACTTACGCAACCAGCTAATTTTTTGCTCATAGCCTGAACCACGCCCTGGTAACGCACCTTCTTTGTACATCCAATGTGCGGCAACGCCCAGCTCTGCATCTTGATGCATGTCGTGCGTTCGGATCTGAATCTCAACAGTTTTACCTTCGGGGCCAAATACTACGGTATGAATAGATTGATAGCCATTTTGTTTTGGGGTCGCAACGTAATCGTCAAATTCTTTATTTAAATGGCGCCAATTAGTGTGCACTATGCCTAGGGCACCGTAGCAATCTTGCAGGCGCTCAACCACAATTCGCATCGCGCGTATGTCAAACAGCTGATCAAACTCGTAGTTCTTTTTCGCCATTTTTTTATAAATGCTGTAGATATGTTTTGGCCTGCCGTATACCTCGGCTTTAATACCCGCTTCATGTAGGCGCTGTTTTACTTGCTCAACCATATCAGCCATATACGCTTCACGGGCAAGGCGCTTATCATCAAGTTGTTTAGCTATATTTTTATAAATATCTGGGTGTAAATAGCGAAAAGCTAAATCCTCTAGCTCCCACTTTAATTGGCCAATACCAAGGCGATTAGCAAGCGGTGCAAATATATCCGCAGTCTCTTTGGCTGCAATCACTCGTTCTTCTTCAGCGGCGTCTTTTACGTTGCGTAAATGGCACACCTGTTCGGCTAATTTAATCACCACGGCACGCACATCTTCCACCATAGCAAGCAACATACGGCGAATATTATCGACCTGCACGGTACCATTGCCTTGATGAGCTAACGTACTTATGGTGGCCATTTGCGACACACCCGTTAATAACACCGCAACATGATTTCCTAAATGCTCTTCGACAGCGTCAATGCTCACTACATCATTTAAATAATAAGGGGTTAAATAGGCGGTGGCTAACGAGTCAGCATCTAAATTTAGCTCAACCAAAATCTCCACCATCTCTATGGCGGTATTTTGGCGTTCGCTGTTATCACAAGTTTGGCAAAGTTGCTGCGCTTTATTGAGTAAGCTAATTTTTTCCTGAGACAAATCAAGAGATTCTACGCGTGAAAAAAAATCACCCGCTTTGTCATGTTGATGAGATTGACGTGTCGCTACCATAATGCGCTTTACCTCCGTTGAAATAACGCCATAGTTTCGATATGCCCCGTATGAGGGAACATATTCATTAGCCCTATTTTATTAAGTTCAAAGCCGGCTTGCGAAATAATAGCGCTGTCACGGGCTAAAGTAACAGGGTCGCAAGAGACATATAAAATCGCTTTAAACTGCGTTAATGGAAGCTGCTCTAAAACTGCCATAGCACCAGTGCGAGAGGGGTCGAGTACTAAAATATCTAACTCTTTATTAAACCACGGCGCTTTTTTAATACTCGTGGTTAAATCAAAACAATGAAATTGAGTATTTGTAATAGAGTTAGTGTGCGCATTTTGCGTCGCTAATGCAACCGCCGAAGTAACGCCTTCAATTCCTGTTACTGTTTTAGCCTGCTTTGCTAACACTAAAGAGAAGTTACCAATACCACAAAATAAATCCAGTACATTTTCATCACCTTGTAATGCTAACCAGCTCACCGCTTGAATTAACATTGCCTGATTTACACTCGCATTGACCTGAATAAAGTTATTTAGTCCAAATTCAAATTTTATATCTAACTGATCAAGCTTATAAAATGGCATCGCTAAATGGGCATGATCAATGGTATCGCTATCACTTTGCCACACTAATTGCCAATGATATGCCGAGACACTTTGCTCAACAAACGCTTTATCTGTGGGCGAAATGGCTTTTGTATGACGAATAACAATAAAGTGTTGCTCATCTGCAGCGCATAACTGCAAATGACTTATACTGTGCAGCGCCTTATTATGATTAATTATGTTATCAAATACGTTAAATACCTCTGCAAATACGTCACTTAATACTGGGCAATGATTAATGCTAACAATACTTTTAGAGCCACGTGCTCTATAGCCTACCCGCATTTTTTTTGCTGCTTTGTCGAACATTACGGCAATGCGGGCACTACGTCGGTAATGCGTTGCTTGGCTTAGCAGCGGAGTTTGCCAGTTTAAATCAGTTAATTTTGCAAACTTGGCAAATAATTGATTTACTGCTGCTTGCTTTTCAACGACTTGTTGTGTGGCATCTAAATGCTGCAACTGACAACCACCGCATTGGCTGTAGTGTTCACAAATGGGTGTAGTGCGATATTCACTGGCTTTGAGTATTTTAAGCGTGTCAGCTTGGCTGTAACGTGCTTTATCATCAACTAACTTGGCTTTTACTCGCTCATCAGGTAATGCCCCACTGACAAAACACACTTTATTATTGTACTTAGCAATACCACGTCCGTGGTGATCCATAGCCGTTATATCAAGTTCAAGTGATTGCTGTTGAAGTGGTTTTTTCTTTGCTTTAAATATTTGTGCCATTAGGCATTACCTTAAAAGGTTGATGAATCACGGCTAGCGCATTTTAATCCCAGATTCTAACAGGGTTGAGCGATAATCATCGTCTAGCCCTGCCATTTTCTTTTTTCTCGCCATACTGGCTGTTTTAGTTGTATCTTGTTTAAATAACGCCATGGCTATTTTTCTCATTACGTTAAAAACAAGGGGTCCTTGCTTCTTACGGATTCTTGATTCATCTTCCCTAAAGTTCATATCCAACATCCAATGCATACTTTCAACCTGCCAGTGGCTTCGTACCGCATTAAGTGCTTGCTCCGCACCTAACGCTAACGAACTAATATACCAACGCGTTTCTATCGTGTCTGTACCTGATGATTTATCGTGAACCTCAGCGGTTACTTGAATAACACTCTTTAAGCCAGACCATTGGTAGATTTTATCTAACCAGCTTTTATCAATAAGCAATTGCTGACAAACCCTTGTTTCAATGCGCCCATGCCCTGAGCTTATTTCGGTATGTTTATCATAGTTGCTATTGGTCAATCCTTCGCGCTCACTCTTGTGCCACCAAGCTTCTAATTCACTCTGCATACCTGAATGGTTACCTTTGAGCGCTAGGATATAATCAGCTTTTTGTTTAATTATTTGTTTCGCTATTTCTTGCTGGCAGCCCATAGCATCAAGTGTAATGATGCTATTTTCAATATCTAGCATGGTGAGTAACTCAGGTATGGCTGTGATTTCATTTGTTTTGCTATCAACGGCTGTTTGCCCTAAAACTAACTGGTGTTGGCAGCTCCATGCACTGACGGTATGTAAAGCACTTTTTCTATCTTTGGTTGTAAATGAACGACGTGCAGTTTTTCCATCCATAGCAATAATATCAGCACCCGTGGTTTCAATAAGTGAAGATATCCAAGATTGAAATGCATGCTCTATTTCATCTGATTTTAACCGACAAATGACACGGGCTATGGTGTCGTGTCTTGGAATACCCGCGTTGAAAGCGCCATATCTTTTTAACCAATCAAGTTTTAGATGCCCAAAGTCTTCAATATCCTCCCATCCTTGTGCACCGGAGATTACTGCACTAATGGCTAAAAGGAGAATATCGATAAGCTCATGCTTTTTACAGCGTTCAATGCGAGGATCGGTAATTGAATTAAAGTGTTTCAGAAAAGTAGCGCTCATATTTTACGTGACCAAGGTGATTATTATGTCTTGATCTGATCACTACATATTCTATAAGTTCAATTTATAATGATCTTGCCGTG
>NZ_AUTH01000103.1:0-3055 GCF_000497975.1 Pseudoalteromonas sp. TB41
ATTCATTTACACCAAGCCAACAGCACGGCTGTTGAACTTGCAGCGCTTAGCTATGACAGTCAAGGTAATATCCAAACGCAAAAGTTTGGAAATGACATAACCCTTACTCAACAGTTTGATGTATTCAACCGCTTAACGCAGCAACAGTTAACCCATCCTGCGCAAGCACTATTTGATATCTGTACGTACAATTACGACAGCGTAAACCAGCTGATTGCGCGTAAAGAGGAAGGGGTTAGTAGCCATAACATTAATTTTGAGTACAACAGCCTTGGCCAGTTAATTCAGCAAAATCTAGTAAGTTCTGAGAATACAAAAACCACGCAATACCAGTGGGATAGTTTTGGTAACCCAGTTAGCCAATCAAAAATTCAAAATAACGAATTAGCCGAGCAGCAAACGACTCAGCACAATGATAATAGCGATGCTAGTGACGCCAGCAATAAGATTGAAAGCAACCAGTCAGAAAGCACACGTAATGTAATTCATAGTGAGTACAGTGATTCAAGTACAGCAACCGCAGCCAGTGAGCTAAGCGAAGACGATGGAGTTATTAAAGGCTCTACAGACGCAGACCGTTTAACCCACTTTGGCGATAGCGACTTTCATTATGATGAGTTTGGTAACCAAATCCGCGAAACCGGCAAAGGCATAAAAACCCGCCGCGAATACAACGCGTTTAATCAGTTAAGCTGCTTTAACAACAACGGCACGCTTACTCAATACGATTACGACCCACTTGGGCGTCGTATCGGCAAGCACACCGAGCAGGGTAAAATTGACTATATTTGGGATAACGACCAGTTAATCGGCGAATGCCAACACGGTGAATATACTTGGTATATTAACCTGCCAAATCAATTTCACCCAGTCGCGCTAATTAAACAAGGTGAGGTGTACTACTACCACCTAGACCAACTGAATACCCCACGCTTTGTAACCAACAACAAAGTAGAGGTGGTATGGGAAAACCAAGCCGATGTGTATGGTTATGAAGAACCAGAAGCCGAGTCTGAGTCAAATAAAGAGAACAGCTTCACTCAGCCAATCCGCTTTCAAGGGCAATATTTAGATGAAGAGAGCGGCTTACATTACAACCGCTACCGCTACTACAGCCCCAAACAACAACGTTTTATAAACCAAGATCCGATTGGTTTAGTGGGTGGGATAAACCACTACCAATATGCACCGAACCCGGTGAATTGGGTCGATCCGTTCGGGTTGAGTTGTAAGGATGGTAATGCTTCACAAATAAAGCAGGGTTTGGTTAAAGCTATGTTAATGGGAGCGCTCGTAGCTGGAGGTCTTGATGCAATAGCACAACACGTTTTGAATGGAGAAATTGATCCTGTTTCTGTCGCTGTTTCAGCGGTCGTTGGCGCAGTTGCTGGTGGTGGAAGTTCAATATTTGTAAATGCAGCTTCGATTGGCAGAATTTCATCTACTAAAGCTATTGCTTATACTGCAGTTCTGGCTAGTATATCTAATACAGGAGGAACTTTTACTTCAAATTATATTAATGGAAAAGAAACAACTATAACAGAAGCTTCAATTGCTGGAACTGTTGGTCTGTTGGGTGGTACCTTTGCTGGACGCTTAAATAGCGGGAGCATTTTAACCTTAGAAAAAGGTTTCGGAGGACTCAACAGTGCAATATCAAATGCAACGAGAAGTTCAATGGTCGGTTCTACCCCTGTCGCAGCCAAAACTTCAGCTTTAGTCGAGGTAGGTAAATTTTCTACAGATAGTATAACGATGTTTGGTCAGAAGTTAGCCTCCGAATCTGTCTTGATACCAGAAAGTGAGGGTTGTATTACTAAAGTTAACTCAGATAAGTAAATTGTAAATCTTTTTACAGAATAAAAATTACAGAACTAATTCATGAGCTGGAGTTATTAGTGGCGTTTATGTCTGACAAAAATATTATTAGGAAGAGTAATGAACAATAGAGCAAAGTTATTGCATTTATTAAAAGAAGAGATTATTTACTTATCTATAGCTCTTATATTTGGCATTATGACGTATTTGAATCATGATATTTCGAAGTCAGTTGAGATGTTTCTATATGTAGCATTGTTTTTTCAGTTAATAATTTTAATAACTAACTGGAAATTAATATTTAGTAGTGATTGACTTAAGGTTTCTAAGAAAACTAAAAATAACCTAAATACGTATTTAAAACGTAAAAATACAACGCTCTTTATAAACATGGATGTTTGAAAGCTTAGGTAATTTCCCTTAAGTCTTCTATGCTAATGAGGGCAAGGAAGTGCCTTACTTAACTCGATTCAAGCAAACTGAATTATAGCTACAATAAATTTGGTCAGCTAAGTGCTATTCATTTACACCAAGCCAACAGCACGGCTGTTGAACTTGCAGCGCTTAGCTATGACAGTCAAGGTAATATCCAAACGCAAAAGTTTGGAAATGACATAACCCTTACTCAACAGTTTGATGTATTCAACCGCTTAACGCAGCAACAGTTAACCCATCCTGCGCAAGCACTATTTGATATCTGTACGTACAATTACGACAGCGTAAACCAGCTGATTGCGCGTAAAGAGGAAGGGGTTAGTAGCCATAACATTAATTTTGAGTACAACAGCCTTGGCCAGTTAATTCAGCAAAATCTAGTAAGTTCTGAGAATACAAAAACCACGCAATACCAGTGGGATAGTTTTGGTAACCCAGTTAGCCAATCAAAAATTCAAAATAACGAATTAGCCGAGCAGCAAACGACTCAGCACAATGATAATAGCGATGCTAGTGACGCCAGCAATAAGATTGAAAGCAACCAGTCAGAAAGCACACGTAATGTAATTCATAGTGAGTACAGTGATTCAAGTACAGCAACCGCAGCCAGTGAGCTAAGCGAAGACGATGGAGTTATTAAAGGCTCTACAGACGCAGACCGTTTAACCCACTTTGGCGATAGCGACTTTCATTATGATGAGTTTGGTAACCAAATCCGCGAAACCGGCAAAGGCATAAAAACCCGCCGCGAATACAACGCGTTTAATCAGTTAAGCTGCTTTAACAACAACGGCACGCTTAC
>NZ_AUTH01000104.1:0-105708 GCF_000497975.1 Pseudoalteromonas sp. TB41
ATTCATTTACACCAAGCCAACAGCACGGCTGTTGAACTTGCAGCGCTTAGCTATGACAGTCAAGGTAATATCCAAACGCAAAAGTTTGGAAATGACATAACCCTTACTCAACAGTTTGATGTATTCAACCGCTTAACGCAGCAACAGTTAACCCATCCTGCGCAAGCACTATTTGATATCTGTACGTACAATTACGACAGCGTAAACCAGCTGATTGCGCGTAAAGAGGAAGGGGTTAGTAGCCATAACATTAATTTTGAGTACAACAGCCTTGGCCAGTTAATTCAGCAAAATCTAGTAAGTTCTGAGAATACAAAAACCACGCAATACCAGTGGGATAGTTTTGGTAACCCAGTTAGCCAATCAAAAATTCAAAATAACGAATTAGCCGAGCAGCAAACGACTCAGCACAATGATAATAGCGATGCTAGTGACGCCAGCAATAAGATTGAAAGCAACCAGTCAGAAAGCACACGTAATGTAATTCATAGTGAGTACAGTGATTCAAGTACAGCAACCGCAGCCAGTGAGCTAAGCGAAGACGATGGAGTTATTAAAGGCTCTACAGACGCAGACCGTTTAACCCACTTTGGCGATAGCGACTTTCATTATGATGAGTTTGGTAACCAAATCCGCGAAACCGGCAAAGGCATAAAAACCCGCCGCGAATACAACGCGTTTAATCAGTTAAGCTGCTTTAACAACAACGGCACGCTTACCCAATACGATTACGACCCACTTGGGCGTCGTATCGGCAAGCACACCGAGCAGGGCAAAATTGACTACATTTGGGATAACGACCAGTTAATTGGCGAATACCAACACGGTGAATATACCTGGTATATCAACCTGCCAAATCAATTCCACCCAGTTGCGCTTATTAAACAAGATGAGGTGTATTACTACCACCTAGATCAACTGAATACGCCTCGTTTTGTAACCAACAACAAAGCAGAAGTGGTATGGGAAAATCAAGCCGATGTGTATGGTTATGAAGAGTCAGAAGCCGAGTCTGGCACTAACAAAGAAAGTAGCTTCACTCAGCCTATACGCTTTCAGGGTCAGTATTTAGATGAAGAGAGCGGCCTACATTACAACCGCTACCGCTACTACAGCCCCAAACAACAGCGCTTTATAAACCAAGATCCGATTGGCTTAGTGGGTGGGATAAACCATTACCAATATGCGCCGAATCCGGTTAATTGGGTTGATCCGTTTGGGTTAATGTGTAAAGAAGGTGAGAGAAAATTAAAAATAAGCTTAGAGAAAGCAGTTAACGAAGGCGTAATTAGTAGGGAGCTACAAAGAGATCTATTAGAAGCTGCACAAATTGGATTCATTACCCCAAAAGAGATTAAACAGAAATTAATTACAGGGAATCCAGCTTCGTTACTTATATTGAATGGGATGGAAAAGCCAAGCCCAATGACCACTCAATCTATAATTGACGAATGTATTGACGGACCACCTTCAGTTGATGAATTAATTAACTCAGACTTAGATATAGTGACCAGTTTAATTGGGAAAGAGGGGGAAGAGTTCAAAAATCACGTATTAATGAATTACCATTTAGATCCTGATATGAAGGCTTTAACTCGTGATGAGTTTTTATCACTAGCAGTATATACTACAGACCTTTACAAGCCTATTAATGCAGGTCTTCGAGGCTTTTCACCTGAGGATAAGGAAAAGTGGGCTCGGGTTGTTGCTGATACTGACCAAGCGTTAATTAAACTAGCAGAGAACTCAGCATTAAGGCATGAGGGACAGGTTATTCGTGGAGATGAATTCAGCGATGACTTATTAGAGGAACTGTTCCCTATTGGCGGCATACACCATGAAAAAGGTTTTAAAAGCTCATCGAGCAATTTAGATAAGCCTTTTAGTGGGAATACTAAAATAATGATAACTTCTAAAAGCGGGGTTAATATTGCCAATAATGCCGCAGTCAAGCCTGATGAGGAAGAAGTACTGTTTAAGTCAGGAACGAAATTTAAAGTTATTAGTCGTATTAAGGTAAATGGTACAAACTTCATAGAGTTGGAAGAGGTTTAAAAATGAGTGACAAAAAATATTATGATGATTCTGGTAAGTTAATTACCTCTTCCACAATAATTCGAATGTTAGAAATGGAAAACAAAATCCCTAATGATCTTCGATTTCCTTTTATGACAAATAAATTAAGTGGTTCTAGAGAGCCTCATAAAACACAATGGATGTCATCATATAATGTTTATCGCATCGCTGTTCCAAGGCCAACTGATGAGCAATGTAAAGAATACTATCAAAGAATTCAAGTTGATTATGATGATGACATCAATCGTTTCCGAGGGGCTTTGCTAGGATGCGCGTTAGGTGACTCTTTAGGTACAACGCTTGAATTTAAGGCCCCTGGAACATTTGAGCCGATTAATGATATTGTGGGTGGTGGGCCATTTAACTTGAAGGCAGGAGAGTGGACTGACGATACTAGCATGATGTATTGCTTAGCTCATAGCCTTGTTCGTACTAAAATTTTTGACCCAAAAGATCAAATGGATTTGTATTCTAAATGGTGGAAAGATGGTGTTTTTAGTGTTAATGGTAAATGTTTCGATATTGGAAATACCGTAATTCATGCACTGAAAAATTATGAACGAACAGGTGATCCTATAGCTGGTGATACAGATCCTAATTCAGCTGGAAATGGTTCGTTGATGCGTTTAGCACCAATACCGATTCGTTACTATTACAGCTTCGAAGACGCGATTAAATACGCTGCTTTAAGTTCTAAAACAACTCATGGTGCAGAAGAAGCAGTAGATGCGTGCCGATATTTTAGTGGGTTAATTTGGGGAGCTTTACATGGGGTATCGAAAGAAATTTTACTTGATGGCATTTACACACCTATTAATGACTATTGGGATAAAAATCCATTATGTCAATCTATTGTTAAATTGATAGTAGACGCTAAATATAAATCTAAAAGTGCTTCTCAAATACGTGCTAGTGGTTATGTTATGCATACTTTAGAGGCTGTTTTATGGGCGTTTTATCATTCTGATACATTTGAAACTGGTGCTTTATTAGCAGTGAATTTAGGTGAAGATGCTGATACTACCGGTGCTATATATGGACAACTCGCAGGAGCTTACTATGGAGAGCGTGTTATTAATTATCATTGGATTAAAAAAGTAAAAGAATTTCATGTTTTTTATTTAAAAGCCCAAGAGTTTAAAGAGTTGATTGCAACTGAGCGCAGTAATAAAAAATATGGAGCGGAAAGCAATAACTAATAGAGCAAAGTTATTACATTTATTAAAAGAAGAGATTGTTTACTTATCTATAGCTCTTATATTTGGCATTATGACGTATCTAAATCATGATATTCCGAACTCAGTTGAGATGTTTCTATATGTAACATTGTTTTTTCAGTTAATAATTTTAATAACTAACTGGAAAATAATATTTAGTAGTGATTGACTTAAGTTTTTTAAGAAAACAAAAATAACCTAAATACGTATCTAAAACGTAAAAATATAACGCTCTTTAAAAACATGGATATTTTAAAGCTTAGGCAATTTCCCTTAAGTTCTCTATGCTAATGAGGGCAAGGCAATCACTGACCTTGTCAGATTCAAGTACGCTTAAATACAGCTACAATAAATTTGGTCAGCTAAGTGCTATTCACTTACAGCAAGCCAATAGCACGGCTGTTGAACTTGCAGCGCTTAGCTATGACAGTCAAGGCAATATTCAAACGCAACAATTTGGTAATGACATAACCCTTACTCAAAAGTTTGATGTTTTTAATCGCTTAACACAGCAACAGTTAACCCATCCTGCGCAAGCGCTATTTGATACCTGTACGTACAATTACGACAGCGTAAACCAGCTGATTGCGCGTAAAGAGGAAGGCGTTAGCAGCCATAATATTAATTTTGAGTACAACAGCCTTGGCCAGTTAATTCAACAAAATCTAGTAAGTTCTGAGAACAAAAAACCACGCAATACCAGTGGGATAGTTTTGGTAACCCTGTTAGCCAATCAAAAATTCAAAATAATGATTTAACAGAGCAGCAGACTACTCAGCCAAATGATAATAGCGATGCTATCAATAAGGTTGAAAGCAACCAGTCAGCTAATACACCTAGTGTAATTCAAAGTGAGTATAGTGACTCAAAGTCAGCAACGCTTGCTAGTGACCTAAGCGAAGATGATAGGGTTATTAAAGGCATCACGGACGCTGACCGTTTAACCCATTTCGGGGATAGCGACTTTCATTATGATGAATTCGGTAACCAAATACGCGAAACCGGTAAAGGTATAAAAACCCGCCGCGAGTACAATGCATTTAACCAGCTAAGCTGTTTTAACAACAACGGCACGCTTACCCAATACGATTACGACCCACTCGGCCGCCGTATCGCCAAGCACACCGAGCAGGGCAAAATTGACTATATTTGGGATAACGACCAGCTAATTGGCGAATACCAACACGGTGAATATACTTGGTATATTAACCTGCCAAATCAATTTCACCCAATAGCATTGATTAAAAAAGGCGAGGTGTACTTCTACCACCTAGACCAACTGAATACTCCACGTTTTGTAACCAACAACAAAGCAGAAGTCGTGTGGGAAAACCAAGCCGATGTGTATGGTTATGAAGGGCCAGAGGTAAGCACTACAAATAGCTTTACTCAGCCAATTCGTTTTCAAGGGCAGTATTTAGATGAAGAGAGCGGCCTACATTACAACCGCTACCGTTATTACAGCCCCAAACAACAACGTTTTATAAATCAAGACCCGATTGGTTTAGTGGGTGGAATCAATCATTACCAATATGCTCCGAACCCGGTTAATTGGGTGGATCCGTTTGGGTTGTTGTGTAAAGAGGGTGTGAAAAAGCTTTCTAAGATGATAGGCGACATCGTTGATCCAGCAACAAAAGCCAAAATATTAAAAATTGCTGAAGACAGTTCTCCAGCAGATGCCAGAACGGGTAATATTAAAGTAACAAGACCTAATGGTGAAAACAGACTTGAGCATGAATACAGTATCGAATCTATGGATGTTGATAACGGTAAAATTACTTTAACACGAGAAGTAGGCGATAAAGTGATTGAAACTACGATGAGCATTGAACAGTTTGTTGGTGGGCATGTTATTGATGGCAAAGTGGTAAATGAAGAATGGTCTCGTGAAACAGGAACGTTGACTGAGAATGAGTTAAAACTTAACAAAGCAACTAAAAAGGCAGGCAGTAAACGGACTGTTTATTCTCTTCCTGTAACGTTGAAAGAGAATGTAGATACTCGTGATGAGGAAATGGTCGAACGAGATAAACACAAGGCAAAAGCTTCACCAGAAGAAACACAACGTTATAACGACCAAATACCAAAGATTAACAATGAATCAGCCAAAATTGGCGAAAAGGCTGCTGATGCAGCGATTAAAACACAATACCCTGGTTATACTCGTATTCATCCAACGAGCTTAGATAGTTCTACATCGGTAAAGGGTAACTTTGATATGGTTTATGAAAATGCTGATGGTGATGTCATTATTGTTGAAGCCAAGGGGGGCAGTAGCCCATTAGGTAAAATGAAAATTGGTGATGAATATTATCAACAAGGCACAACGAAGTATGCAAAAGCCATTACTAAAAATATGGCAGGTAGTGAGAAAGAGTCTGAATTAGATGCAGCTGAGGCAATTTACAACGCTGGAAAAAAGAATAAAAAGATTCAATATTTACACGTTAAGACGCCCATAACTAAAACAGAGAATGGCTCGCTCGTCGGCAGTGTTGAAACTACCGAGTTCGATATTGAAAAAATAACATAGTAGGTTATATATGATTATAAATCGCAATTACATTCCAAAATTTGAAAAAATATCTCTTAAAAGACGTTTAAAGCGATTAAAACAAGCTTATGAAGAAATTGCAGAAGACATTGAAATTAAAAGAGACAATTTATTAATGATATCAGAGGATATGGTTAACCTAGCTCGCTGGTTGACTTGGGAAGTTCAAACTCCCGAGATAGAAAAAGAGTCAGCAACAGCGTTACGATATGCATCAAAAATGTACGCCGCGTTCTTAAAGCTTGCAGAGCAGCCAGAGCAAGAGCAAACCTTTAAAATATATAATTTACCTGAAGTAACGTGGAATGGTAAAGGTATGTTAGAAAACGGTTATGCAGCTCCATCAGAATGGATTGATGCCTATTTTTTAGCGGTGATTACTCGCGATACTGAAAGTATGGATAGCTTGGCAAATTTCCCTATAGAAACTATGAAACAAAGTGCGACACAAGCAGGCCCCGTTTCTTATAAGCTCGTTGAAGTTTTTCAAGCTTACCACCATCATCAAGCCGATTACCCAAAATTGCTTGACGAGTGTATGGGAATGGCTGTTAAGCAAAATGATGACTGGGCGATATATATTGCTTTCGGATACCTAGAAACGCTAGCTGCTTTATCACCAGCAACTTTTGATGTTGGTTGTGATTTTAATGAAGCACTTGCCAAAAACGTACAAGCGCAAGAGCGCTATCACATTTATGAGGCAGGTCCAGATCATGCCCCTGTAGATTCATTCTTACCCCTGCAATTACTCGGCATGGCGTGCATGTGGCACGATATGGGTAATGAGGTAACGGTTAAAAGTGATTCATTACCGCGTTTTTTAATTAATGGTACTTATTTTAAATAATTAGAAATATAGGTAAGGAGGCCCAAACCACTATGTTTGGTTTAATAAAAAAATACAGTGTACACATGTGCTCTGAAGTTAAAGGGGTTATTACTTTAAACGGTAATCCAGTTGAAGGTGTTTTAATTAATCGCAGTCTGGAATTTGCACACAAAGTTGAAAAAGAAGATCAGGTAATAACAGCTCCTGATGGTTCATTTTATTTACCTGAAGTCGTTATTGAATCAAAAATACCCGGTGATATGTTCTCGCATGAGGTTACTTATCAAACTATTACTGCTGTATATGCTGATAAAAAATACAAACTTTGGGGTTCAAAGCTAAGCGGAATAAGTGAGCCTAGTGAATACAAACAAAAGCTGAGCAGTTTAAATGCTGATTTAGATTCTACAGAAGTAAACTTTGTTTTTCCTAATCATGAAAATCCAAATTTGGAGTTTGATGGTTCAAGTATTTGTAGATGGGAACATGATTTTGAAATTTATGAGATAGAAGATAGCGAAGATTACTTTAAAGATTTTTAAATAGAAAAGGACTTTACATGAATATTTTATCGCCAAGTGTAGCGGCACAATTAGCTGAATTTGCATATGACAGTATTGCAGCAGTATCAAATAGCTCATCAACCATAGAGCCGAGTAGAATAATAAGTAAGCACTTTGTGTTTGATTCAAAAAAATCTGCTTTTACAGGAATTTCAGGTACTGTGGCTGAACACGTGCTAAATCATGCAACGGGTTTTGGCTTTTTTGGAATTGGTTCTAAAGAAGGCGCTCATAAAGGTGAAGTTGTACTAACTTTTCGTGGTACAGCAGGTATTGCTGATACTTTGACGGATTTACATTGTGGTTTAACTGTTGGGCCAAATTATAAAGCAGTTCATGCTGGGTTTAACCGTACTTTTGAGTCTATCAAGCCTCAGTTAAAAGCTATATTGAGTAAGGTAGGTGGTCGCCCCGTTCATTGTGTTGGCCATAGCCTTGGTGGGGCATTAGCAACGCTAGCAGCAAATTGGATTAAAGCGCAATATAAAGTGCCTGTAAAATTATACACTTTTGGTTCTCCAAGAGTTGGTCATAACCCTTTTGCTATTCAAAGTGAAACCAGCCTAAATGGAATTTATAGGGCAGTACACCGAAGTGATCCTGTACCTATGGTTCCTGTTTGGCCATTTGTTCATGCAGGGAATGAGTACAGAATAAGCACATGCGTATCACTTACAGGTGCTGCACATAAAATGGCGGGAAATGCGCCTGGATATATCAATACCGCATCTCGTTATCCTGATTATAAGAGCATGGAAAAGGGCTCTTTATCTAACTTAACGATGACACGTCTAAAATACAACAATCGCCACCATGCTTCTTTTAATGCTCATTGGGCTGAAAAAATAACGAGCGCTTTACTAACGTTACTAAGAGAGAGTGGCAAAATCACGAGTATTCTTGCTCAAGGTGTGGTTGCTGGAACGCTAACTATTTATGATGCTTTAGCTCGTAGTCTGGTTGAAATATCTAAAATGTCATCTAAATATGCTGAAGATTGTCAGGGGTTATTAGGGCATATTCTTAACTTTGTTGGGAAGCCTGGCGTGATAGCTGTTGATTATACATACGCGCAAGCTAAGCGAATTTTGTATTGGATGTTAGAAAAACTAAATCAGGTAGTGATAGCAGCTGTAAAAGTATCTCCTTACATGGGTATTGGATACTAACATTGCTTTAAAGGCTCAGATAACTTCTGAGCCACTTAAATAATAAATAAGATTAGCTATAAAGAATTGAAAGGAACCTATTTCAATTGGTTGAAATTTAAAAACCTCTAGTTATTGTTTTTACTCACTTCGAAAGTAGCTGTAATCACATAAATAAAAAACAAGGATAGGTAATGAATAAAATAAACACGGATGTAAATTACAGAACAATGGCCGGTAATGCACGTTTAGTTATTATTGCCGAGTCGAGCCATAACCCAGTATCTTACAAATATGAGGCTATAAAGGCCTTAAAACAGCTTAAGGCGGCTGGCTTCACTCATTTTGCAATGGAAATGCTACCTACAAGAATAAAGGACAAAATAGATTTTTATCAGCGGACTGGTAAGGGATTTGACGTAATCAAACAGCATTTCAAATCAAAATGGAATTGGACTAATGCTTCAAGCACAGGATATGGGGAGTTAGTAAAAGCGGCTAATTCTCTAGGGATGAAAATTGTTCCTTTAGATATGCCTATTGAAATGATGGATGAGATTGACGGGCGTTGTAATTGGGAGCAAGCAGACACCGGTTCATGTACTGACTCTCATATCGAACGAAACCATATGTGGGCAGATATTTTAAATAAAAATTTAAAGTTAGAAGAAGGCTCCCGAATTGTTGCATTTATGCATAGGTACCATGCGTTTCATGCTGGCAATAAGCATATTGGAATTGACTCTATTATGTTAAATTCAAAAGTTAGTCGTATTAGTATCATAGAGTACATCGGTGGATCTACCTGTATTGACAATGGTGTTTGTAAGGGGGAGGGTGATGTCGATAAACCATTAAGGGAAACTTATTTTTATAGGAAAGGAACGTATATACCTTCGTCTTTACCTTCTTACACAGTTCATATTCCTGAAAAAGCCATTTTAAGGAAATGATAATATGGCTAAAATTTTATTAATATTGATTCTTATAGCGCCTTCCATTAATGCCGCAGGGCCTCGATGGGATAATTCAATAGATATAAACGCTCCTGATTTAACTGTATCAGCTGCCGCAGAGCAGTGCCATAAAAGCTTAATTAACGCGCCTGAGTATCTCGAAGAGTGGTGTGAAAAAGCTTATGAAATGGGATACTGGAAGGCACTGGTTACACTAAGCCTTCATAATGGAGATGGAACTCGATTATTAAAGGAGGCCAAAAAGCGGGTTGCGGCAAAAGAGCCAAAAGCTTATTCAACTTTAGCTTGGTTATATGGCAGTGGTATGTTTGTGGAGCAAGATATTAATTATGCTATTTCCCTTTACAAAGAATTTTTAGCATTAGATGCAGAATTGCCAAATTCGTTAGTTGCGGCTGCGCACTTTAAGTTAGCAAACTTATATGAATCGCAGCAGAATTGGCTTGCAGTAAATGAGCATGCACAATATGTTATTGACCACAGCCCTTTAGCTTATGATAAAGAACGAGCTGTTGATTTGTTAGAGTTAGCTAAAAAAGAAATTTTGATTAAGAATAAATCATTGAATGAATAGACTAGACACCCATTCTAATTTTGCAGTTTAGTAAACAAAGTACTACCACTTTATATAGCTTTTCGTTCGGCGTGCATTTTGTATAGTGATGAGCATTCTACAGGTCAACCCTCAATTTTCGTAGAGGCTGAGTTGAAGATAAGTTGCTTAAGCTCGAAAGGTGTTTTGTATTGATGTATGTGTTTACGCAGTTTTGAGTAACCACACTCAACACGCAGAGATAACTATAAGATTAAAGTTGTAATGAAATATGTAAGTCGATGCGCTTATCTAAGCGAGCTAATATAGAGGGAATGATTTGTTTTTTAGTGATAAGCAAAAAAATAAAGTGGAATTTTATGCACTTGTATATGTAATCTCGTTTTTATTGCCATTTCCTGCTTCGCTATATTCTGTTGCATTATCTCAATTAGGTGGTGTAGCACTTTGGCTGATTGGCTCAATAACATATATGATTGTTTACCTGCGAGTCGTGTCAGAATTACCAAAAGAAGATAGGTATTTTGTTACATGGGGTCAAGCAAGCTATTTTCCTCAACTGCTTTTTAAAGTAGCCCCTGTATTAATATTTATACTTCTTTGCTTGTTGGGAAGTTTATAGTGTTTAAAAACGATGAGGTGTTTTTATTATTTCCCCCATGGAAGCTTTTACGTAGGTTCTTATTAGTAACGGTTATCTTACTTATGGGAACTGTTTATTCAGGCATGACATTGTTAACACAGTACTTTGATACAAGTCCTGAGTGGCTGTTGGGCATTTTGTTTTCCGTTGGAATTATGTTTTGCCTTTTAAACTTTAAAGTTAGTCAAGGCTCTTTTCTATGTGCAAAGATATTGAAATACTATGCTCTATTTTTAGCTTTGATTTGCTTACCATCATTTATAATTTTAGAGGGAAGTAGTTATCATATAGCTACAGTTACTAATATAGCCTTTATGCTGCTGTCTTTTTATCTAATTAAGGGAAAAAAATACCAAGGCTTAATTAAATATCAATATAACTTTTTTAAGGATATAAAAGACGCTCGGGCCGCTGTTGAAAAAGAGATGGCTAAAGGAAATAGAAGGAAGAAAAAGTAAGGCAGTATAGCTTTGCTTATTGAATTAAAATACAAAGGAACATAGATAAAAGTAGGGCGATGGGTTTGTTAGCCGCGCAATGAAATTATGGCGTGGAGTTAAGGAATGTTATTCAAAAAGTGAAGTGTGTAACTTCACTGCACAAGAGCTTTTATTTGCAATTAGTTATGAATATGCAGTTGCTCCTTACAGCTCTGAGAATAATAACGCTATTGAATTTTATAAATGGTGTTTTGAAAATTTAAATAAAAAACAAGGATAGGTAATGAATAAAATAAACACGGATGTAAATTACAGAACAATGGCGGGCAATGCGCGTTTAGTTATGTTAGGCGAATCGAGCCATAGTGCTGCTGGCTATAAATATGAGGCAATAAAAGCGATTAGGCAGTTAAAGGCTGCGGGTTTTACACATTTTGCTATAGAAATGCTGCCTAGCTCGATGCAGGAAAAAATTGAACTTTATCAACGAACAGGTAAAGGCTTTAACATAATACAGCAATATTTTGATAAATATTGGACACATGGTGATTTTACTCCTCAAGCCTATGGTGAGCTGGTAAAGGCGGCACGCAATGCAGGAATGAAGATAGTTGCATTGGATGTTTCTGTAGAAACGATGGAAGTAATGGATAGTGTATGCCCATCGACAAAAGCCGTGACTGGAGAGTGTTTTGACGCGCATACGTTTAGAAACGATCTTTGGGCTTATAATTTAGCTACAATCCTCAAGAGAGCTAAGCAGAATAAAATTGTTGCTTTTATGAGTCGATGGCACGCAGTTAAGAATTTAAAGTATCAAATAGGTATTGATTCTTTAATTAAAGAGCACGGTATTCAAAATGTTCGTTTTATTGATTTTATTGGTGGCTTATCTTGTTACAGCGACAGGCCGTGTAAGGGCATGTCTAGCCAACAAGAGACTTTGAAAGGACAATACTTCTACAAAGAGGGTTTTCCGTATGAAAGTACGGTTAAATCATTTCAAGTCCACCTACCAGAAAAGCGTATTAATAATGATGGGTCATTCCAATGGTAAAAGCACTAGTGACACTTGTGTTAGCAATTGGTTTTTTTATTTTTACGGATGCTAAAGCATCTATGTTTGCGAATATTGATATTAATGATCCGAACTTAACCGTTGAAATTGCAGCTAAGCAATGCGAAAAAAGCTATATGCACGCACCTAACAAATTAGAAGAATGGTGTGAAAAAGCTTACGAAATGGGTCACTTGGAGTCCTTGTATTATATTGGTATGTATACTGGGAATGGGTCCCGTTATTTAAATGAATTAAATATTCGAATTGAACAAGGTGAAGCTAATGCTATTAATACATTAGCTTGGTTATACCAAAGCGGCCGTTTAGTTAAAAAAGATTTAAGTAAAGCTGCACGCTTATACCAGCTTTATTTAGCACAAGAAAATAACCAAGCAATTACACTTAAAACTTCTACACATTTTGAGTTAGCTACAATTTATAGAAAGCTGGGTATGTGGGATAAAGTAATAACTCATACTCAATATGTAATTGATAAGGCAAAAAGAGAAGGTCGTAGGGAACTTGCACAGAGATGGCGAGATGAGGCTGAAACATATTTGAAAGAAAGTAATTTGTGAGTTTTTCACGCGTATATAGCTTTTCACTTGGCAGTCATGTGACAAAGTATTTATTAATTAGTGCACTGTTTACTTTTAGCTTAATTAGTAATGCCGCTGGCCCTCGATGGGATAATTCAATAGATATAAATGCTCCAGATTTGACTGTATTAGCTGCCGCAGAGCAGTGCCATAAAAGTTTAATTAACGCGCCTGAGTATCTTGAAGAGTGGTGTGAAAAAGCTTATGGAATGGGATACTGGAAGGCACTGGTTACACTAAGCCTCCATAATGGAGATGGAACTCGATTATTAGAGGAGGCCAAAAAGCGGGTTGCGGCAAAAGAGCCAAAAGCTTATTCAACTTTAGCTTGGTTATATGGCAGTGGTATGTTTGTGGAGCAAGATATTAATTATGCTATTGCCCTTTACAAAGAATTTTTAGCATTAGATGCAGAATTACCAAATTCGTTAGTTGCGGCTGCGCACTTTAAGTTAGCAAACTTATATGAATCGCAGCAGGATTGGCTTGCAGTAAATGAGCATGCACAATATGTTATTGACCACAGTCCTTTAGCTTATGATAAAGAACGAGCTGTTGATTTGATAAAGTTAGCTAAAAAAAATTTTGATTAAGAATAAATCATTGAATAAAAACTGATACAAAAAGGAGCTATAAACGCCTAAGTTAAGGCGCTATAGAATTATTATGGAACAACAAAACCAACATACACTAACCAACCTTGTATACGATATTTACGAGGATCCAACCAAAATTGAAGAGCATCAAGAGCTTATTCAACCATTATTGAGCGATTTAGTCACAACTGCCCCTGCGGGTTTTGAAGGCATAGCGACGATGATCAATACCCACATATCAAACGGGTTTAAGTTTAAAAACCCTAAAATACAAAAGTTTGAGCTTGAGTCGGGCTTATTAAAGCTTAAAACCTACTTTCAAAAAATAAACCTTTAATTAGTTTCGAAATTGCCAATACTCTCGGCGCAGTGTGTTGGCAGTAATCAAGGATGATAAATGACTCTTATAAACACCTGCATTTTAATGCTGTTTTTACAGCCATTATTTGTTTATTTAGCACTTTTTAAACAGTCAAAATACAGCGTTGAGCCTAAAAGTTCGTTAGATAATGAAGATTCAATGTTTTTATTTATTGCCCCTGGCTTATCGGTTTTTTATCTTGATCAGTTTTGGGTCGCGCTGCTTTATTTAGGTAGTGTGTGCTTATTGGGTGTATTGCTAGCTAAAATTGTAGAAAGTAAAGCAAACAAGCGATTAACCAGAGACGATTCAATAGGGTTTATGGTCGCCAGTTTTATCTTTTTTGGAATGATAAAGTTAATTATTGTTGCGGTAGCGTATTTTTTTACCGATGACGCTTCAAGCGCGATAACAGAAGATTTAAGCCCAGCTAAAGAGCCCTCATTAACGATTAGCCAAATGTTTAGTGTGGATTATTTATATAGCCAGTTTAAACCTACGGTTTATTTTTTAGCATTAATGGTCGTGACCTTGGTGCTCAAAATTATTGAGTATAAGTTTTCTCTGAAGGAGGCGCTTTCAGGCATACTTATTATGCTAAGTGCGTTATTAGTCGGTATTTCCCCATTATTTGGCGAAGCTTATATATTAGGCTTAATTGCTAACTTTTTTATCTTTTTTATAGTGTGCTCTACATGTATTGAAATAGACAAAATAGGGGATGCATCGGGTGGCGCTATTGCTATTTTGTATGGCTATATATTAATGATGGGACTAGGGTTTAGCATTATATGTAAGCTGGTTTATGAAGTGTTTTTTTAGGGAAAGATTTATTGCTTATTTTTTGCTCTAAATGCTTGCAGTGCGCTTTGTACCCAATTAGAATAAATTTTAGTTGAAATGGCAATTTCATTAACGCTGATAGTTAAGAGTTTAAAACGTCATTAAATAGCAATACGACACGTATATTTTGAGGCTAATAGTAGGGAGTTGTATATTTTGTTATCGCGTTTTAAAGCTTACTTTTTGGTAGTTGTATCTATTACTATTATTTTTACTACAACACAGGCTTGTGCAGATATGTTTGGTTTTTTTAATAAGCAGGATTTTGTTTTATCGGCTCCGATGAAGGGGCAGTTGTTAGATAAAGGGCAGCCTGTTGCAAATACTAAGGTTGTACGTGCGCTTACTTATGGTGATGAATATAAAGATGAAGCAATAACCGATGAAAATGGTTTTTTTACCTTCACAGAAAAATCTATAAAAACGAGTAAGCCTGCAAACATGTTTGATAATGAATCACTGGTTCAGCATGTTTATTTAGAAAATGGTACGCCTGAGGGCGTTGTACTTTGGTACACAACCGTGTCTATGCACGAAGGGAGTGATACCCTAAAAAACTTACTCGCTAACTTAGAGTGTGATATTGCCGAAGAGCCACAAACATACGACATACCTATAGAAGAAGCACCAGAGCATTTCTTTACGATATATGGTGCATGTAAAATGTAACTTTTAACATAATCATTTAAAGGGAATTTTATGAATACTTTAACTCCTACACAAGCTGTACAAGTTGCTTTGCTTGCTTATAAAGCAAAGAGTATTAAAAGTACCACGTTACTTAATAATTCTTTGCATCCTTCTCTGCGAGGTAGCTTTAACTTTGGGGTTAGCCCTGAAGCAGTACAAGGAATATCTGGTGGTTTTTTCTCTCATTTATTTGGTTTAAGCACTGGTTTTGGTTTGCTAGGACATGGCCAAGGGCTGTATCAAGGTGATTCAGTAATCACTATTCGCGGCACGGCCTCTCTTAGAGATGGCCTAACAGATGCACACTTTGGGTTAAGCGGTGGCTCTAATGGCAGTATGGTACATGCTGGGTTTAATAAAACCTTTTATAGCATGAAGCCCGCTTTACAAGAGTTTGTAGCGGCTAACATTCGAGACAAAATAACCGGCTGTGTGCACATTGTTGGTCACAGTTTAGGTGGTGCATTGGCTACGCTTTCAGCCGATTGGATAAAAGCAGAGTATTCGTTACCCGTTAAATTATATACATTTGGCTCGCCAAGAGTAGGGCTTGATAACTTTTCGCGCGCTGCTACTTCTCGTATTGATAAAATATACCGCTGTACACACGGTGCTGATCCGGTTACAAAAGTGCCTTTGTGGCCATTTTCACATGCGCCCTACAATGGCCAAGAAATTCGTCTTGATAACGGTCAAGGTCTTAAAGGCGCAGCCCACAAGTTAAGTGGTACGCCAGGCTATGTTAATACCGCAAACAGTAATGACTGGGGCAATTTAACTGTAAAAGCAAACCACTTCTTAAGCACACCGGTACGTTTAAAGTTTGAAGACAGAAACCAAGCTTCATTTAGTTCACACTGGGCAGATAAACTGGGCGCTGCGTTAGTTACCTTATTAAAAGATTCGGGTTACTACAGTGCTGTTGCGGCACAAGCAGCCATAGGTACAGGCTTAACTTTTTACGATATGCTCGCGCGAACGCTTGATAAAATAGCCAAAGCGTCAGCCTCATTTGCAACGCAAACCTTAGGTTTACTCGGCCACATGCTAGTGTTTGCTGGCAAAGTTATTAGTAAAGCCGTAGAGCTGACTTACAGTTTTATTAAATCAGTATTTGATTCAACTCTAGGGGCATTATATCGTGCTGCACGAGAAGGCTTAAATGGTCTAGATTAATGTCTTATAAGCCTTAATCTCGCTCTAACAAAATGGCACCACTTTGGGTTTCACCTAAGTGGTCGTCTTTGTTATAAATAGGGCACTTACTCATTGATAAACACCCACAGCCAATACAGCCATCAACCCGCTCACGTAGACGTTGCATGTAAGCAATGCGCTCATCAAGCTGTGCTTGCCATTGTTTTGAAAGTGCAGACCAGTCTTTTTGGGTAGGTGTGCGCTGCTCTGGTAACGTTGCCAGAGTTTGTTTAATTTCTTCCAGCGTGATCCCCATCGCTTGTGCTGCTTTTATAACTGCGACTCGCCTTAGTACATCTGGTTTAAAGCGCCGTTGATTGCCACTGTTTCGCCAACTGCGTATTAGCCCTTTATTTTCGTAAAAGTGCAGTGTAGATACCTTAACGCCACTGCGTTTAGCGACAAACCCAACCGTTAAGTTGGCTTCAGTAAGCTTTTTTTGTACCGCCATCACTTTAATTCCTTTTAAAAATTAAATTATTTCTTATTGACCTGAACTTAACTTGAGGTTTTAAGCTTTGCTCCATCATAAGAAAAGGAGCTAACCCAATGCAAGAAAAATCAGCACACCATATCGCAATCATATATTCAAGTGGTCGTAAAAATGGCAACACTACCGCGCAAGTTAATGCCTATAGTAAGCAACAAAGCGGCATTGTTTTTTGCTTAGATGATTATGTTATTTCACCTTATCGCTACGATAAGCAGTATCACAATGATGATTTTTATAATTTGTTTGAAGTGTTACTTCGCTACGAACATTGGGTGTTCGCATCGCCTGTGTACTGGTATAACACCACGCCAAAAATGAAAGCATTTATGGACAGGATCACAGATTACATGGATGATGAGGCGTTAAAACCGAAGCTTAGAACTTTACGTCAAAAACAGTTTTCACTGTTGTCTAATGCCGCATCTCCCTCTGCGCCAGATGCATTTATCGATATGTTTAAACATACCTTTAATTATTTAGGAATGACTTTTAAAGCGCATTCACATGTTCAGGCTAGTTAATCACGTTAAATAGCGTTAGGCTAAACAAAAAGTAAAAAGGATGATGTATGAAAACGTTACTTATTGGCTCAAGCTTACTTTTGGCTAGCTTTAGTACTCTTGCTGCAGAGCCTGCGCCTGTTATTAAAGACTATGGTTATTTTTATAATGTGCCCGAGCATGTGTCTGATTTAAGCCAAGCACAGTTCAAGATAGCTTTTGATGTAGGTAAAGGCGCTGAAAAGGGCGCGCAAAATAATCATATTAATTCGTTAGCGCGATTTATTAATATGCATGTGGCTCACGGCGTAAAACCAGAAAATATTCAGCTTGCGCTGGTGGTACACGGTGGAGCCAGCGTTGATGTACTGCAAAACAGCGTTTATAGGACACGATTTGAAAAAGATAACAAAACCGAATCTTTAATTAAACAGCTGCTTGCTAATAACACGCAGGTATATGTATGCGGGCAGTCGGCAATGCATATGAAGGTAGCAGCAGAACAGCTTATACCTGGGGTGAAAATGGCGCTTTCTGCGATGACTGCGCATGCGCAGTTACAGCAGCAAGGCTATACGCTGAATCCGTTTTAATGAATATTCTGTGTTTTGGTGATTCCAATACCTTTGGTATTTCTCCTGTTGATGGCAAACGGCTGAGCGAAATTGAACGCTGGCCTACTTTATTAAAGCAGCAGTTGGGCACCGGCTTTGAAGTGATTGAAGCCGGGGAGCCTAATCGTACTTTAGTCAATAACCCCCCGTTTATGGGAGATAAATCGGGCATTAAATATTTAAAACCGTATCTGGAAGCGCACACTGTTGATGTTGTTATTATTCAGCTTGGCACCAATGACTTAAAAGCACGTTTTGCACTGTCTGCTATCGATATTGGCAAAGCGCTTGAGGAGTTAATTTTAGCCATTAAAGCCTTTTATCACTGTAAAACAATACCAAAGATAATCATTATAAGCCCACCCAAGGTTCATGAAGTGGGAAGTTATAAAAGCATTTACGCAGGTGCAGGTAAAAAAGCTGAACAATTATCCATTGAGTTCAAAGCCGCCGCTGAGCGTCACACGTGTGTATTTTTAGATTGTTACCCGCTGATACAATCTTGCAAGAAAGAGGGCATACACTTACCTGTTAGTGAGCATAGAGAGCTTGCTAATAGCTTGACACCTATAATAAAAAAAGCCGCCGTGTATTAAACACCGCGGCTTTAATTTATTGCTTAGGGAGTGTATTAAAATGCGTAACTAACGCTTAAGCGTGTTGTACGCGGCATAATGTAACGGCCATTGGGCGCGTCGGCATTACGTGGGTCGCCTTCAGTGATACCTTGCTCGTCGGTTAGGTTATCTATGGCTAATTGCAGTTTAATGCCTTCCATTGGTTCAATAATTAAACCTAAGTCTACTTTTTCGTATCCATCAAGTGTCACGGTGTTTTCGTTATTACCAAAGCGGTCATCCACCGCTGAAATTGTTCCATATAAAGTGGCGTACATGCCGTCTACTTCAAAGTCATAGCTTGGTGTTACGCGTACTTGCCATTTAGGCTGGCGCTGTGCTTCATTGCCTTTATTTTCTGGACCTTCAGTGATTTCGGTTTGTTGTAATGTGGTATTTAAATTAACAGAAAAGCCAGATTCATGATTAAAGTTGTAATCAAGTTCAACACCATACGCTTCGTTGGTTAAAATTTCAGCCGGCACACCCGGGCGACTTACAAAGGTATCGCCTTTTACTTCATTGACAAAAAAGGTGGCATAGAAGTCGGTAGTGTCTGAAATAAGCTTGTAACCTAGTTCGCCCTGCGTTACCTCTTTAATTAGTTTTTCACCCCCTTGGTATGCGCCAAAGTTATCTCTAAAGTCATCAAAATATGGCATTTTATAACCACGGTTAACACGTGCAAACACGCCCATGTCGTCATTAATTGAATAGTTTAAACCGGTTGTCCATGAGGTTTTACTTTCATTGTAATCAACAGTTTTAGTGATAATACCGTCAAGGTCTTCATCAACACTGTACTGCACATCATGGTTTTCTTTACGTACACCTAAATCAAGCGTAAATGCATCTGCAAATTTATATTGGCTTGTAAAGTAAAGGGCATTGGTGCGGGCATCGCCTGTTGAGCTAATATCGTAATTAAAACCACACCCGTCAGTGTTTTGGTTACATTCAATACCATTTAATAACTCACCACCAGCTTCCAGCACATGATACGCGGTATTACCTAAGCTCCACCAATCGCTCGCAGATGTGCTTGCGGTGTAATAACCAAAAGTGGCCGATAAATCGCCAAATTGCTTTGAAAAGGCTAAGTCGTTAGTAAACGAGCTTATTTCTTTTAATACTACCCAGCGACCCAGTTGCTGAATCGCAGTGTCACTAGCATATTCGGTATCAGTTACCGCACCGAATGCCGTTTGGCCATTGTCGGCCACTTCACCAACGGTTGTTGCTGAACCATTAGGTACTAGGCCAAATGTATTGGCATCGCCTTTGGTAATATTGAAGCGATCAATAAATTGCCAGCCATTATCAAATTCAAGTTTAATACTACCGCCGGATACATGGCCATCCCATCCTCGGCCATCACCTAGGTCAATGTCGTGTGGTTGCGCATTTGGGCCGGTAAAAATCGTCGCTTGACGGTTAAGTGTGCCAAGTTGGGTATATTCAGCATCAATGCCATTAACATTGAGTGGTGTTGGTAAGTACCATGCGCCATGATCGTCTGTTTGACGGGTATAAAAGTTAAGCTCGCCATTGTCTAACTCTTTAGTAATGTTAATTGTAAATTGGCTGCCTTTTTCAGAAGTAAAGCCTGCATCACGGATACCCGGTGAGCTTTTAACATAGCCGCCTACCATAAAATATAGGTCGTCAGTTATTTCACCACTTACTACAGCATCAACACGCTGTAAGTCGTAATCTGAGGTGGTGTATTTAAACAAGCCTTGAGTATCTTCACTGCCACGTTTTAATCTAAAGTTGGTTGTTAAACCAGGCTGACCATTGGATAGCACAGGATTAGGACCACCACGCAGTGCTTCCATTGTTTCAATCGTTTCATCGATTCTAAATAACGATGAGTTTTCTAAAAATGAAAGAGTAGGCGCAGGGTAAACTGGCGAGCCTTCAATACTGAGTGTTAAAAATGGCGCATCACCACCTCCTGGAAACCCACGCACAAATACGTTGGCACCAGACTCACCGCCAGAGCTTTCAACCCACACACCGGGAACGGCTTTAAATAAGTCAGCAGTACTTTTAGGTGATAATTTTATAATTTGTGATGAATCAATATTTGTTACAGCGTAGCTGGCATCAATCTTTCTGATCCCAACACCTGCGGGTGTACCAGAAACGACAATTCGCTCAACTTTTTTTTCTTTTGCTTGTTCTGCTGCAAGAGCAGCGTGTGTGCTTAGGGCTAAAGTAATTGCACAAGCTAGCATGCTTTTTGCTTTATTGAATTTCATGTGTGAGATCCCGTTTTTAGTGTGTTAAACAGTGTGTATTACAGCGAGATTGATTAAATTTTAATGTAAACAGGCTGTATAAATTGAAACTCTAGAGATAAATGCAAACGTTTGCAATATTTATTTGTAAATTATTTATTAATTAGGGCTGTTGTTTTATTGAGCGTAATTACACAAGAGCGTAATTTTTAAGTTAATGGGCAAGCCAGTAAAAAATAATAATGCTATATTGTCAGTAAGTTAGATATAGCAACAGCCGCAGTGGAGCGTTTAGGGTTTTATGAATAATAAAAAAATTAAATTAGCTGATTTAGCAAAGCTTGCTGGGGTGTCTACCTCAACGGTTTCGCGCGCGCTGAATAATAACCCGCTCATTAAGCAAGAAACCCGCGACAAGCTTCAGCAGCTTGCAAAAAAACATAATTTTAGCCTTAACACGGCGGCTAGCCGTTTGCGTACGCAAAAGACCAATGTTGTTGCCGTCATTATTAATCTTGATGAGCAAACCGAGCAATCAATCAGCGATCCATTTTTACTCAAGGTAGTGAGCGAAATTAACCTTGCGCTTAATCAACAGGGGTTAGAGTTGTTGTTATCTAACTCTATTATGGCGCAAGATGACTGGGCTAATTACTTTATTAATGGCCGCCGAGCAGATGGCATTATTGTTGTGGGGCAAGGAAAAAACCAAACTAATATAGAAGCGGCTGCCGATGCAGGTATTCCTTTAGTTGTATGGGGGGATCCAAAAACACAAAGCAATTATCCTATTGTCGGCAGTGATAACTACTTAGGAGGAATGCAAGCGACGGCTCATTTAATAGAACACGGTGCTAAAAATATTTTATTTTTAGGCGATCCTGAGCATGGTGAAATTAGTGAAAGGCATCGTGGTTACGCTGCTGCACTTTCTACCCATAAACTTGAGCAGCATGTTATATCCATTGATCTTACCAGTCGCTCTGCGTATCAAGCAATTAACCAGTTATTACGTGAAAAAGGGTTGTATTTTGACGCGATCATGGCCTGTAGTGACATGGTTGCACTGGGGGCGATGAAAGCGCTGAAAGAGCGCTACGTGAGTATTCCCAACGATGTGGCTCTGGTTGGATTTGATGACATTGCCATGGCTGATATCAGCCATCCTTCACTTTCTACAATTAAACAAAACACCCAATTTGCTGCGACTTTGTTAGTTAAAAAGTTAATACAACAGTTTTCAGGTGAAAAAGTCGAATCACAAGTTATTGATATAGAGTTAATTACTCGCCAGTCAAGCAAACGTTAATCTAGTATGCATGTATATTAATTGTTAAATTTAAAATGCAAACGATTGCAATGATATTTATTCTACTCTAAACTCAGGATTCACTGACTAACACACACGGTAATTTACCAGCTATGGGTAATTTGCTTTATAAACGTTATGGCCTATGTCGCAATAAACGAGGCACGCAATGAGTAAAATAAAAATCACACTGGCAATTGCTGCAAGCTATTTTATTTTCGCAATATTATTAAATAGCGTAGGCACTGTTATTTTGCAGGCTATAAACACATTAGGAGTAAGCAAAACCGAAGCCTCGGTTTTAGAGGGGTTTAAAGACTTATCTATTGCAATAATGTCATTTGTTGTTGCTTCATTTATACCACGTTTAGGCTACAAGCTTGCAATGCTGCTAGCACTGATAGTTGTCGCTATAGCGTGTTTGAGTACGGCTGTAATAAGTGACTTTTACATGTTTAAAGTGTTATTTGCTGCTGTGGGTTGTGGTTTTGCGGTCGTTAAGGTGTCGGTTTATTCAATTATTGGCCAAGTGACTGAGGATGCAAATAGTCACTCATCATTACTGAACACCATAGAAGGCATTTTTATGGTGGGTGTATTAAGTGGCTATTGGGTATTCACCGCATTTATAGACCCTGTTGATAGCAATGCCTGGTTGAACGTTTATTACGTATTAGCAGCGCTTACGCTTTTGGTGATTATCAGTGTCGTAATAGCACCAATAAAGCCTGCTATCAAAGGTCAAAAAAGCAACTCGGGTTGGAATGACTTTATTGCTATGCTCAAACTTACCTATCAACCGTTAGTGCTGATTTTTATTATTAGTGCATTTTTGTATGTGTTAATCGAGCAAGGGGTAGGGACTTGGTTGCCTACATTTAATAATCAAGTTTTGCAATTACCAGTAGCTATTAGTATTCAACTAGCGAGTATTTTTGCCGCAGCTCTTGCTTTTGGGCGCTTAGTGGCGGGCCAAGTATTAAAGCATATTCATTGGTTTGTAGTACTTAGCTGTTGTTTAGTTGCTATGGCTGCATTGATCATTATTACCTTACCACTAACGGAAAACTTACCTAAAAGCGAGGTGAATAGTTTATTTGATGCGCCTCTGGCGGCGTTTGTTTTGCCATTAATTGGCTTTTTTATGGCGCCCATTTATCCGGTACTCAACTCAGTCATGCTCAGTGCGCTTCAAAAGCATAAACATGCTGCAATGACAGGGTTAATCGTTGTGTTTTCAGCACTTGGTGGCACCACAGGGTCGGTGATAACCGGGTATGTATTTGAGCACTTTAGTGGCCAGTATGCTTTTTATCTTTCACTTGTGCCCATTAGTTTAATTTTTATTAGCGTGATTATTTTTAAAAAACGCACCCATGCCATTTCACAACACGCAGTCAATAGTTAATAGATTAGGACAGTTATGAGTTTTTTTAATAGCCAATTATTTAAAGATGTACAAACACAGCACATATTTAGCGACTGTAAAACGTTTGCTGATGCAACAGCGCGTGTTGATTGGCAAAGAGCCTGTAAACAGTATGAGCAAATAGCACCCCTTGATAAAACTCAATTAAGAGACTTTGTTGATGCGCATTTTATAACAACGCCTTTATTAACAATGAAAGGGGCTGCAAATACCACCAGTGTAAAAGGCTACATAAACTCACTGTGGAGCGGCCTTCGACGTGAAGCCGATACACCCAAAGCTAATTCTTTACTCGCTTTAAAGCACAGCTATATTGTACCTGGTGGACGTTTTCAAGAAATTTATTATTGGGATAGTTACTTTACTGCGCTAGGTTTAATTGATGCAGATAAAAGTGATGTAGTAGAAGACATGCTACAAAACTTCATAGACTTAATTAACGATTACGGCTGCATTCCAAATGGTAACCGCAGTTATTATTTATCGCGTTCACAACCGCCTATTTTAGCGCTGATGGTTGATCTTTTATGGCAGCACACTCACAGTAAAACACATAATTTAGCTTGGCTTAAATTGTGTGTTGAAGCTTTAACAAAAGAGCACGCATTTTGGATGCAAGGAGCAGATACACTCAGTGATACGCAAACAAGTGTAAAACGCGTGGTAACAATGCCATGTGGTGGGGTATTAAATCGCTATTGGGATGATGAGGCGGCTCCTCGCGCAGAGTCATTAAGAGAAGACTTAGCGCTTGCATCAGGGTTTAGTGATGATAAAAAAACTGAGTTTTATCGTAATATTCGTGCTGCGTGCGAATCTGGGTGGGACTTTAGCTCGCGCTGGTTAGCCGAGTCAAACTTACTAAGCTCAATTCAAACGACAGATATTGTACCTATAGATTTAAATTGCCTACTGTACAATTTAGAAAATCAGCTTAGTGAATGCTTTAAATTGCTTGGCAATGAGCAACAATCACAAACGTACAGCGACTATGCTGTAAAAAGAAAGTCACTTATTAATCAATATCTTTGGAGTAATGAGCAGCGTTTTTTTGTTGATTATAATCATAAGCTATCTAAGCCGTCTGCTATTTTAAGTGCAGCGGCAAGTACCCCGCTTTTTGTTAATTTAGCCTCGCAACAGCAAGCTGAACTGGTTGCAAACGTATTGAGCGAGCAGTTTTTAAAAGTAGGTGGTATTGTAACAACGGTTGTTGATACTCCACAGCAATGGGACAGCCCGAATGGCTGGGCTCCATTACAATGGTTTGCGGTAAAAGGCTTGCGTAATTATGGTATTGATCAATTAGCTACACGCATAATGAAAAACTGGCTAACAATGGTAGAACAAGATTTTATTGAAAATAAATGCTTGCTCGAAAAATATAACGTATGCACACCGCAACAAAAAGCCAGCGGGGGTGAATATCAAGTACAACAAGGATTTGGTTGGACTAACGGTGTTACATCACGCTTTTATACACTTTTATAGGGTAACTAAACTCATTGGCTTATACCAAAAGAGCATTGTGTTTTGTAGTTAATTTAGGTAATGTGACGATTGTTGTAAATCTAATGTTTCAAGGATGAGTTATATGTTGCAAAAAAGCTCGGCTTTTATTAAGACAACGCTTCAATCGTCTTTCCATTCTCAAAACTACACAGTTATTTTAAGAACACTTCAAGCCATTTTTGGTGATATAAAAATGGACAGTACTATCCCACATATTGATCAGCGTGGTGCTTATGACATTTTTCTAATTGATGGCTCTCAAAATGATTGGCAGGACTTGATCCCAGCAGATTTAATTTGTTTGGCTAAACAGTATAAAGTTGTGCTTTTTAATGTAGAACTAGAGCAAGTATGTGAAAAAAACTTATTACTCAATCATTTTAATGGGGTATTTTATAAATCGGCAGCAGCAGAAGATATATTTAAAGGCTTAGTAAGAATTTCTACTGGTGAGCTTTGGTTTACTCGTAAAGTAATCTCTAAGGCCTTTAATGATATTCTAAGTGTGGCCTCTTCGTTTAGCTCCTTAAGCGAAGATATCACGTTAAATGAAGCTGACTATAAGCATTTAACTAAACGAGAAAAATCGGTTATTCATTTAATAGCACAAGGAGCGAGTAATAATAAAATAGCGGACAAACTAAACATTAGCGACCACACTGTTAAAACTCACCTTTATAGCGCATTTAAAAAAACTAATTCGCGTAATAGAGTTGAATTGGCCAATTGGGCGCAAAGATATATTTCAGTATTATTACCCGTTGAGAGCTAATCGTTATTTGTTTGGCCACATCAATGACGTTGTGGCCATCTGCAAGAGTAGGTTAAGTTGCCTGTTTAGCCCATAAGCCTTTATCAATACCTTTGGTGATAAGATCTGTAAGCGCCTTTTCTATTGCTTGCGTTACGCAAATGCTCATTGGTTCATTATCACTAAAGCCCGCCTCAGCTTCCGCCAGACGTTTATAGCTAACATACCTAAAAAAACCTGCTCGCATTTCTTGGCTCAATACTTTTTTGCTGGTGGCTACTGATAACAATACTTGGCCAGTTCTTACATCTACGGCACGTAAATAGATTGATATTGCATCTTCACGATATAGCTCTGATGCGCCAATACCAAAATATTCCATTCCTAAGCCACCCGTTTTTACATTGGTGTCGTAACTAATTATACCGCCTTCTAAAATGATTTTCGCAGTGGTTAACGGCGGTAGCTCGCCTTGATTAGGGTTAGTCGCTTGTGCCGCTCTAATAATTTTTCGCTCAGTCAAAATATTTTGCAAACCCTCACGTTCAACCGGCGTAAACCAGTCAGACTCATGTAATGCTTGCACTAGAATAGAGTTTGCACCTTGAGTGACGGCCGTTGAAAACGAGCTAACATTAGTTTGTGGCTTATATTGACCGGTTTGATCGCGAAATGAATAAACCGAGACTGGAATGCTGCCCGCAGGTTTAGGTAAGCTTTTTAAATCAGAAAAGACATCTGTTGGCTCTAACGTTACCGCACTTTGTTTTGACGGAGGGATTAAATTACCCATAGTAGAGCAACCACTAAGAGAAAGAGCGATTGTTATTATTATTAATTTATACATTATCCAAACCTCGGTACTTCGATAACCACAACCGAGTCATCAATTACATTTGTTATTCTAACCGTGATAGTGTCGGTTGTACTGGTGATCACTTCTATTTGATAATCACCACTCATAAAAATGGAGTCTTGATTAAAAACACTGTCTTCAATATTTTCCCCAAAAGCCATGTCGGTGATTTCTCTCACCATTCGATTTAAGTATGTCCGCTCTAATGAATCTTGAAACTGCTCTGCATACCCTTTTTCGACAACCGGCGCTTTATGTTTATTTTGTGCTTGTGCCTTACTAAGCAGCATATTTGCATTGAGAGGGTTGCCACCAAAACTAGGGTTAATAGGGGTATAAATAATTTCAGTTGCGGAGACTGAAAAGCTTAAAGTTGTTATTATTGTTAATGCTATTTTTTTCATTGTTACCATCCATTCAATGCCATATCAGGACTCGCTGTTTGCATATTCGATCGCGCCATGGCGTCCATTACAGAGTGCACTGCTTGCTCTACTCGCTCGTCCAAAGGCTCTAACTTTCGTCCCAAATGGGTTGCATAAATAATCTTATGATTCATTATTAAAACTAATTTAGTACCAGCACGGGGTATAACCGTTTCTTTTATTTCTACATTAAAGCCAGCTGTTGAAGGCAGTTCACGCCAATAATTTGAAAATTCACTATAAAATTGATACCCAAAGCGACTAATACTTTTGTTTAGTAATAATCCATCGATTTCTAAATCAGCACTGGCATTACTCAAAGGAGTATAAAAAGTTAAAAGTATAAAAAGATAGATATATTGTTTATTTTTCATAGTTAAAATAAGGGAGAGGGTTACTCTCCCCGTCTCATCAATTACATTTGTGTAATTGTTGCTGTATTACCATCACCAAGTTGAGTGACAGAGAATGTACTGTTAAAGCCAATTACGTTACCTTCAACAGTGTTGTAGTTACCGGTTTGAGTAACAGAGAATGAAACGTTTTCACCGCCTAATAAAAACGCTGAATCTCCAGTTCCACCTACCCAGTTACCTTCGCCTTGCTGTGCAATATCAATAGAGTGATTACTGCCTTCTACCATTAAGTCAATAACGTTAATATCACCATTTTGAGCAATATCAATTTGGTTTGCGTTACTATCAAGGATACCCGCTAGTGTAACAATCGCCTCGTTTTGATTACCGACTTGATTAACATCAATATCGTTATCGTTTGAAGTGAGAGAAACATCAGGGTATGAAGACTGCACTAAAATTGCGTTTTCATCGCCACCTGATTGGCTAAGATCAACATCGTTACCGCTACCATTAAAGTTAGCTAAATGAACCGAGTTAAAATCACTAACCTGGGTTACTGTAAATTCATTATTTGAACCAATGACACCCATGTATGCTTCATTAGTGTTACCAACTTGCATTGCTGTAAGCTCATTGTTGTCGCCCATTAGCTCAGTAGTCGCAAGGTTTTCATCACCAATTTGATTAACTGTTACTTCATTGAATGAACCGTCAAAAAGACCAGACTCAATAGCATTATTCGAACCTTCTTGGTCTAGTTTTATTTCATTATCATTACCAGTAACGGCTGCAAAAGTAATGGTATTGTTATCACCGCTGCTTTGTTCAATAGCTATTTCGTTGTCATCACCAGCAATATCAGTAAATGTAATGATGTTACGTGAACCATCTTGGCTAACGTCAATCTCATTTTCGTTACCGCGTAATGAGCCTATTTTAAATTCATTCCAGGTGTCTGTTTGTTCAATTTCAATAATGTTTTCATCGCCTGATAAGCTAAGTACTTCAAATTCTTGCCACATACCAGACTGAGATGAAATAATTTCGTTACCATTACCTCTCATGTCCATGTTGTAAAACCAGTGACCGCCATTTCCTTGTTCAACGTCAATATTATTGTCGCTACCAGTGATAATATTGATTGCTTCATTGTTTTGAAATAACCCTTGGCCGAATTGAGAAACATAAACGCCGTTGTTATCACCCGTTATGCGCGTAATGAAACCATTAGCAACACCATCTTGAGCATAAGTTTGTTGGTTGTTATCACCTGTTGTTTCAACTTCGGCGTAATTACCATTTTGTAATTGAGCTATTTTAACATCGTTGTTGTTACCGATTTCAGTAGCTAGTGCAGTATTGCCATCGCCATCTTGAGAGACTAATGCCGTGTTGTCAGAAAATGATTGCTTAACTGTTACAGCATTCTCAATGCTACTTACAGATACTTTAGATGCAAGCTCAGAAGTTGAACCTGCTTTTGTTTCTGTGTTTGCGTTTGCTGTAAAGCTGGCGCCCATTGCAATTGCAATTGCACAGCTTAAAAGTGATTTATTCAATTTCATTATTATTCTCCTTGAAAGATAAAATAAAATACCTTGATTATTTATTAAGTTTTAAAAAGGTATTTTCGTTGCAGCATGCCGTGCTGCCATAATGTGTGATTAGCTTTTTATTCTTAAACGTAAAATGCTGTTTTAAATATGAACTAGGGTTTGGTCATTAGTACTTGGTAAGGTGGTTTGCCATTCACTAATTCATAACTGCTCAGTCACTGTATTCTTCAATGAGTTCATTTTGAATCATCTTTTTTAATGGTAATTTAAATCTATAAATTTCAATTACTTACCAGTTTAATTTGTATTTTCTATCTATTTACATCAAAAACCAGTAAAAAATAATGAGTTAATGCCATGTTAAAAATAAGTTATTTAATTCATTAAAATGGCTGCTATTAATGTTTTTTTTACTGTATTTCTAGTTAAAAATAATGGTTTTGTTCCTGATTTTGCTTTTTTTACTTGAGTTAGTGACTGATTACCCGTTTTCTTAACGCTTGCCACGTGATTACTTAAATTCATAAACGTAAATATTTCGCTTAGTAAAGCTAAGTTAACTTAATTACGGATAGAACAATGAAAACAAAATTATCTATTATTACACTTGCACTTTTACCTTGTTTAGCTGCGGCTAAATTGCCTGATGTTAACAGTACAACTCAAAAAGTAACTGCGAGCAGTGACTCGATTATTGTTAAGTATAAAAAGAATGCTTCGCCGGAAATGCGTAAGCAAGCTCGTTCGTTAGTAAAAGCCAAAATATCTGATCTAAATAACGATGAAATTGATGATAACTTCACCTCGTTATTTTCTGGCCGCCTCGCAAAATTTAAAATATCAGGAATGAGCGCTAAAGAAGCAATTGAGCGCTTAAAATCGCATCAAGCTATTGAGTATGTTGAGCCTGATTACCGAGTGAGCATAGCAAGCGCAACTAATGACCCTCGTTTTGATGATTTATGGGGCTTAAACAACGAAGGCCAAACTGGTGGCACGGCTGATGCCGATATTGATGCACCAGAAGCATGGTCAATCTCTACAGGTAGTCGTGATGTTGTAGTAGGTGTTATTGATACGGGTGTTGATTATAGTCACCCTGATTTAGCTGCGAACGCGTGGGTAAACAGTGGTGAAATTGCCGGTGATGGTATCGATAATGACGGAAACGGTTACATTGATGACGTTCACGGTATTAATGCAATTACTGATGTTGGTGATCCGATGGATGACGAAGGCCATGGTACACACGTATCGGGTACAATCGGTGCCAGTGGTAACAATGGTGTCGGTGTTGTTGGTGTAAACCATGATGTTTCTATTGTTGGTTGTAAGTTTTTAGCCGCAGATGGTACAGGTTCTACCTCTGGTGCTATTAAGTGTATCGATTACATGGTTGGCCTTAAAAATGCGGGTGTTAATCTGCGTGTGTTAAATAATAGCTGGGGCGGCGGTGGTTTTAGCCAAGCGTTAGCTGATGCGATTACGGCTAGTGAGCAAGCTGATATTTTATTTGTTGCTGCTGCGGGTAACGATGCGGTTGATAACGATCAAAATCCACACTACCCATCTAATTATGAAAACGACAACGTATTATCGATAGCTAGTACTGATAGCAGAGATAATATGTCTAGCTTTTCTCAATGGGGCCTAACAAGTGTTGATATGGGCGCACCTGGCTCAGGTATTTTGTCGACCGTTCCTGGTAATAGCTATGCTACTTATTCAGGTACATCTATGGCAACACCGCATGTAGCTGGTGCTGCTGCACTTGTACTTTCAGTTAATCCTGATTTAACAACACTAGAGCTTAAAGAATTACTTATGTCTAGTGGTGATGCTAATGCGGCATTAAATGGTAAAACGGTTGCAGGTACACGCCTAAATGTTAACCAAGCGCTAATTGATGCTGATCCAACTCCAGGCTTTAAATTATCTGTATCGCCGGTTTCTCAGCAAGCGACTGTAGGTGATACGGTTACTTATACCTTTACGATTGGCTCAATTGCACAATGGGAAGGTGACGTTTCACTGGCTTTAGCTTCAGATCTTACCGATGCATCACTAAGCGCAACTACCGCTCGTCCGGGCGATGAAGTTGTTCTAACGGTTGCAACTAACAGCGATACTCAGTGGGGAAATTACGACTTTACTGTTACCGCAACAACTGAAGAGCAAGTTAAAGAACAAACTGTTAGCTTAATGCTTCAACCTGCTGGTTTAAATGACTTTACTTACAGCAGTGATGAAAACATCGCTATTCCAGATAATTCTCCAGAGGGCGCAAGCTCAGTTATTACGGTTGCTGATGATTTAACTATTTTTGGCACCACTGCTGATGTAGATATTACGCATACTTGGTCTGGTGACTTAGTACTTACGCTTATTTCAGCGCAAGGTACAGAAGTAACTTTACAAAGCAATGAAGGTGGCAGTGCAGACGATATTGTTAAGTCATTTACATCAAGCGTATTTAATTCTGAAGTGGCAACCGGAGATTGGACACTTCATGTTGAAGATACAGCTGGTGCAGATACGGGTAATATCAATGGTTGGTCACTTACATTTAGCGCTATTGGTGAGGTAAGCCCACAACCACCACAAGCTGGCTTTAGTGTTTCAGCACAAGGTTTAACTGCTACATTTGTAGATACAAGTCGTGATGTAAATGATGACATTTCACAGTGGAGCTGGAACTTTGGTGATGGTTCAACATCAACAAACCCAAATCCTACACATGTTTACGCTCAGTCAGGAAGCTATGAGGTTGAATTAACCGTAACGGATAGTGAAAATAACTCAGATACATTCACTCAAACAGTGGTTGTTAGTGATGTTGAAATTGAATTGAGCTTAAAACGCGCTAACAAGTCACGTCTTGATACTATGCGTGTTGAGTTAAACTGGGCAGAAGTAGGGGCTGAGTCACTTAGCCTATACCGAAATGGCGAACTAGTAGATACCGTATCAGATAATGGCCGTTACCGTGATTATGTGCGTAACGCAACATTACCGGCATACGACTATCAGTTATGCGTATCTGAAAACGTATGTTCGAATATTATTACGGTTTCATTTTCTGAATAAAACGTTTACCCCTTAGACATTCAAAGCCCAGCAATGCTGGGCTTTTTTATGGAATATCCCTTCTTAATTTTATAGTAATAAATAATTGGTTAATTTTATAATGTAACTATTTTGTATTTATTTTGTTTGTTATTTGTGCATTATTTTCTTGATATTTACGATATCCATGTTAAGTTTGTACCTGAAAGGTAAAAAATAATGAGTATAAACATCGTTAATGGAGGAGCCAATGAGCTCACGTAAAATAATAACAAATGCCTTTAATCTAAGTGCTTTATCGTTAAGTTTTCTTAGTTTAAATGTACACGCGTCTATTGATTGCAGTGCGTTAGAACAGTGGCAAACAGGCCAGACACACGTTGCTGGAGATCAAGTGCAAGCGCAAAGCACAGCGTATGAAGCTAGCTGGTGGACGCAAGCCAATCCAGTGGAGAATGCTGGTGATTATAAAGATTGGAAAATTTTGGGTGTATGTGACAACGCTGTCATTGATAATGAAATTCCAGTAATTACCGAGTTAATGCCTGCAGACGGTTTTCAACTAACCGATAAAGACAGCGTTGTCATATCGGCGCAAGCAATTGATAACGATGGAGAGGTAACCACCGTTGAGTTTTTTGTTGATGGTATTTTTCTAGCTGCAGATACTTCATCACCTTACAGCGTTGATTGGCAAGCTGTGGCGGGTTCTCATCAAATAAGTGCAATTGCAACGGATGATCAAGGTGCGCAGTCATTACAAATCATCAATACCTTAACAGTTGCAGATGACGTTACTAATCCTGTTAATCAAGTACCCGTTGCATCAATTTCATTGAGTACCTTACCTGAACAGCTAATTGTGGGTTCACAAGTTGTGTTTGAGCTTTCAGGTAGCGATAGCGATGGTGAGATCACCGCACTTAATTTTGCTATAAATGGTGATGATACTCATCAAGCGACATCAGCAACTAGTCAGTATACATGGCAGGCTACAGCTCTTGGGCAAGCCAGCTTTACACTTACAGTGACTGATAACGAAGGGGCTACAGCACAAACCACAAAAACCCTAAATGTTATTGACTCTGCAGCGCCCGGCAGTGGTGTAACTGATTGTCAACCACAAGGGTTATATCAAACCCCCGGTGTTAATACGCCTTATTGTACTGTGTATGATGCTGATGGTCGTGAAGTTATGGGAGCTGACCATCCGCGTCGTGTTATTGGTTATTTTACTAGTTGGCGAAATGGTGCTAATGACCAACCAAGTTATCTAGTTAATGATATTCCATGGGATAAAATTACTCATATTAATTATGCCTTTGCGCATGTTGATGCCAATAATAAAGTATCTATTGGCGATCCTAATTCAGCAAATAATCCTGCTACAAACATGGAATGGCCAGGCGTTATTGGCGCTGAAATGGATCCTGAGTTTGCATACAAAGGACACTTTAATCTTTTAAATAAATACAAAAAACAACACCCACACGTTAAAACCTTGGTATCGGTAGGTGGCTGGGCTGAAACGGGGGGGTATTTTGATGAAACCGGCCGCGTTGAAAGTGGTGGCTTTTATACCATGACCACCCATGCTGATGGCTCAGTCAATTATGAAGGTATTAATGCATTTGCAAAAAGCACCGTTGAGTTTATTGAAAAATATGGATTTGACGGCGTTGATATTGATTATGAATACCCATCTTCAATGAACGACTCAGGTCACCCCGATGATTTTCCTATATCCAACGCGCGCCGTGCAGGATTGAATGCCTCATACCAAGTGCTAATGAAAAAAGTACGTGAAGAGCTAGACCGTGCAGGTGAAGCAGCAGGTCAGCACTATTTACTCACTATTGCGTCTCCATCTTCTGGTTATTTATTACGAGGTATGGAAACCTTTCAAGCGGTTAAATATCTGGATTATGTAAACATTATGTCTTACGACTTACATGGCGCATGGAACTCACATGTAGGGCACAATGCTGCCTTATTTGACACCGGTTTAGACTCAGAACTGACACAATGGAACGTCTACGGCACTAAAGAATTTGAAGGGGTTGGTTACTTAAACACCGATTGGGCGGTTCGTTATTTCCGAGGGGCAATGGCTGCCGGTCGAATCAATATCGGTATTCCTTATTATACTCGAGGTTTTAAAGATGTGTCGGGCGGAACTAATGGTCTATGGGGTCAATCGGCTTTACCAAACCAAGCTGATTGTGCCACAGGTACAGGGGTTGGTGAAAAGAACAAGTGTGGTAATGGTGCATTAGGTATTGATAACCTTTGGCACGATAAGAACGACGCAGGTCAAGAAATGCCCGCCGGTTCAAATCCTTTATGGCACGCTAAAAATCTCGAAAATGGTATTGTTGGCTCTTACCTCGAAGTGTATGGCTTAACCCCCGATACCGATGCTGACGATCGCTTAACAGGTTCTTACACACGTTATTACGACAGTGTTGCCGTCGCACCTTGGCTTTGGAATGCCGATAAAAAAGTATTTCTGTCGATAGAAGATGAAGAGTCGATGGCCTCTAAAGTTGATTATGTTATTAACAATGGCCTTGGCGGTATCATGTTCTGGGAGCTTGCTGGTGATTTTGATTACGACTCAGCAAAAGGCGAGTACTTCATGGGGTCAACGCTTACTTCACTTGCATACGATAAGTTTAATCAAAGCGGTGTTGCATATGATGTACATGGCGGAAATCCAAACTTTACAGTGCCTGCTGAAGCAGTAGATATCACATTTGAAGCCAAAGATTTCCCTGTCGGTGATGATAACTACCCAATCAGCCCAACGTTTGCATTTACTAATAACTCAAGTCTTGATTTGAGTGGTGCAAAAATTTCATTTGATGTGCCGGTATCAACTTCCGCTATTTTTAAATCTAACTGGAATGCACAAGAAAAACTGGGCATGGCAGTAGAAGTAAATGGCTCGAACGCAGCGGGTAATAATATTGGCGGTTTTGAGAACGAGTTCCACCGTTTCTCAATCACACTGAACAATGAATGGGGCGGTCAACCAAAAGACTTTAGCGCTGGTGCAACTGTGAATGCACAAGTGATGTACTACATGCCAATCACTGGGCCTAGCAATTTTACCATTGAAAAAGATGGAAAAACTTACGCATTCAAAGCTGAATACCCAATGCTACCAGATGCAACACCGGGTGATGGCACGGGCAATCCAGATAACGGTGGCGCTGACCCTGCAGGTACGTGTGAAGGAGTTGATATAGCCACGATACCTGTTTATCCAAACTTCCCTCAAACAGACTGGGCGGGCAACCCAAGTCATGCTGCTGGCGGCGATCTAATGGTGCATAACAACGCAGTTTATAAAGCCAAGTGGTGGACAACCTCTGAGCCGGGTGCAACAGCAGATTGGACCTTAAGTTGTAGCCTGTAATTTACAAAACAATGAGGGGTAGGCCTGAGCTTGCCCCATGCATTGAGTCTAATAAAGGATAAAATAATGGCATCAATTAAACTTAACACGATTACGCTATCTGCAATTACTAGTGGTTTACTACTCAGTACACTAGCACCGCAAGTGCAAGCACATGGTTATATGGATATCCCTAAAGCGCGCCAAGCATTTTGCCAAGATGATGGCGGGTACTGGTGGCCAGAAGATGGCACAAATATTCCTAACCTTGCTTGTCGAGCAGCATATTTAGAATCGGGCACGGTGCAGTTTGTGCAAGCGATTGAATTTTCTGTTAATACTCCTGACTATTTAAATCAAACCGCAGTTGAGGCCAGTGTACCAAACGGCACTTTATGTGCTGGTGGCGATACAGCCAAACGGGGTATGGATTTACCATCACCACATTGGCAGCGCAGCGATGTAGTACCCAATGCTAATGATGAAATTCAAGTTCGTTACCTTGCATCAACACCACATAACCCCAGCTTTTGGCAGTTTTACTTAACTAAGCCAACTTTTAATGCCGCTACTGATGTATTGACCTGGCAAGACTTAGAGCTAGTTCAGGAGCATCAAAATGTTGACGTGATTAAAGACACCGATGGTGAGCGTTATTATCAAATGAGTGTGGCTATTCCACAAGGGCGCAGCGGCGATGCTATTTTGTACAGCCGCTGGCAACGAAACGATGTTGTGGGTGAAGGCTTTTATAACTGTAGTGATATAAATATTGTAAACGACGCTGCTCCAACCAATCCGAATGCGTGGGCAAGCCTTGGGTACTTTGTACGTCAAGGGCAAAATGCCATTGCAGGCGACACTGTATGGGCTCGCTTATTTGATGAATCTGGCCAAGAGGTGATCAACCAACAACTTAAGATCAATGCCGATAATCAAGCAAATTGGCAGCAAGTGTTGGCGTCACAACTTAACCTTGATTATGCGCATTTAGTGCAGATTGGTGTGCAAAATCAAGTTGGTGATGTTGTATTTAACAGCGCTGATGTACTAACAAACCAAGTCTATGGAAGCAATCCAAATTACACTTATACATTAAGCGTGCAGGGCACCCCTGATAATACAGCGCCTATTGTTAGTAAGCCAGAAAACCTAGTAGTTGATGAAAACACCACCACGGCTGTGCATTTACATGCGTTTGATGATGAGCAAAATGCGTTAATTTATACTTGGTCAGTACCGGCACCACTGAGTTTTACCGGTAGCGATGCCAATATCAACTTAATTTCACCTGAAGTTTCAACACCTACAGATTATACCGTTGTGGTATCTGTTTCTGATGGCCAATTAACGACCCAAACCGAGTTTGTTGTCACCGTTAATGACAGCGTTATCAATGATCCTGCTATAGCGCCTTGGAGCACTACTGAGGTTTATCAAGCAACAGATAAAGTGAGTTTTCAAGAGCGTGTTTACTTAGCTAAATGGTGGAATCAAGGTCAGCAGCCCGATAGTTCAAGTGCGTGGGAGCTTGTTGAGGAGGGTACTAATCCAGCAGCATGGAGTATTAACAAAGCCTATCAAGCGGGCGCAGAAATAATCTATCAAGGACAGCGCTATCGCGCTAATTGGTGGACTCAAGGCGATACGCCAGGACAAGCCGATGTATGGAAAACACTGTAACTAAAAGCCTAAGTTTTGTAGTTCAAACTTATTAAACCAAAATAATCACATTAAAAATAGATAAGAGAGAAATATGAATATTAAACAATTAACCGCAGCTATGGGTGTTGCACTATTTGCCGGTTCTGTATCGGCAGCGCCTTCTACACCAAGTATTAATTGGGAGCCACAGCAATATTCGTTTGTTGAGGTAGACCTTGAGGGAAACGGCTCTTACAAACAGCTGGTTACCCGTGTTGAGCAAGTTAATATCAACATTGAATGGAGTGCGTGGAGCGGTGATGGCGGCGATAGCTATAAAGTGTACTTTGATGACATGCTAGTAAATGAGGGCACGCTTGCTGCTGGTTCTAAAAGTGGCACTATTTCATTCCCTTATGATAAAGCAGGCCGCCATACAATGTATGTTGAACTATGTGAAGGCGGCACGACCTGTGCGAGAAGTGCGGGTAAGCCAATTGTAATTGCTGACACTGACGGCGGACATTTAGCACCATTACCTATGGATGTTGACCCAAATAACCGAGATATTGGCGTTAAGCAAGATTTAGTGACGGGCGCTTACTTTGTTGAGTGGGGGATCTATGGCCGTGATTACGATGTAACGAATATGCCAGCACAAAACCTGAGTCATATTTTGTATGGCTTCATTCCAATTTGTGGTGAAAATGCGTCGTTAACTGGCGGTCCTAAGCGCGCACTGGAAACAGCCTGTGCGGGCTCTGCAGATTACGAAGTGGTTATTCACGACCCATGGGCCGCAGTACAAAAAGCATTGCCAGGGGTTGATGCTAAAGATCCCATTCGTGGTACTTACTCGCAGTTAATGGCACTAAAACAGCGTTACCCAGATATTAAAATTTTACCATCTGTAGGTGGTTGGACGTTATCAGACCCATTTGGTGGTTTTACTAATAAAGCAAACCGCGACACCTTTGTTGCCTCAATGGAAGAGTTTTTAAGAACCTGGAAGTTTTACGATGGTGTTGATATTGACTGGGAATTCCCAGGTGGTGACGGCCCCAATCCTGATATTGGCGATCCAATTAACGATGGCCCAGCCTATGTGGCGCTTATGCAAGAGCTGCGCGCTATGCTTGATAAACTAGAAGCAGAAACGGGTCGTACTTACGAGTTAACCTCAGCCATTGGTGCTGGTTACGATAAAATTGAAGATGTAGATTATCAAGCCGCAAGCCAGTACATGGATTACATTTTTGCCATGACCTATGACTTTTATGGCGCATGGAGTAACGTAACCGGTCATCAAACTGCACTTTACTGTGGCGAGCACATGAGTGTTGGTCAATGTAATGGCACTGGGCTTGATGAAAATGGCGAACCTCGTAAAGGCCCTGCTTATACCACCGATAATGCAGTACAGCTGTTACTTGCGCAAAATGTACCATCGAAAAAAATCGTCGTGGGCACAGCCATGTATGGCCGTGGTTGGGAAGGTGTTTACCCGCAAAATGCAGCGATTGATGGTAACCCAATGACCGCCCCTGGTAATGGCCCGTTAAAAGGCTCCACGGCACAAGGTGTATGGGAAGATGGAGTTATTGATTACAAGGGCGTTAAAGCCAATATGATTGGTGCGGCAGGCACAGGTATTAATGGTTTTGAAGTGGGTTATGATGAGCAAGCACAAGCCGCTTATGTATGGAATCGCTCAACTGGTAAACTGATCACCTATGATAGCCGTAAGTCTGTGCTGGCCAAAGGTGCGTATGTTAATCAGCATAACTTAGGCGGTTTATTTGCATGGGAAATTGATGCTGACAATGGTGACATTCTAAATGCAATGCATGATGGCTTAGGGGGCGTAGTTGCGCCGCCAAGTAATAAAAAACCGGTTGTTTCAGTGTCTTCATCTGTGTCTGTTAATTCAGGAGAGAGCATCACAGTAACGGCTTCTGCAACCGATGCAGATAACGATTCACTGAGCTTTAGCTGGAGTGCTGATAGAGCGCTAGTAGTATCTGGACAAAATACATCATCACTGGTTATTAATGCGCCAACAGTAACTGCAGATACACAGTATGTTGCAACCGTTGCGGTATCAGATGGTCAAGCAACAGTGAATCGTGATGTTGTTGTTAATGTTATTGCTCCAACATCAGGCGGCGAAAATACAGCACCGAGTGTTAATGCAATTGCTAATGTTAGTGTTGACGAAGGCGCATCAGCAAGTGTTGCTGTAGTTGCAAACGATGCACAAAACGATGCGCTTACATATACGTGGACAGTACCAGCAGGCTTAACGTTAGTGGGCAGCGGTGCAAATGTAAGTATTGAGGCAGGCGCTGTAGATACAGATACAAACTTCACTGTTTCAGTTGCAGTCAGTGATGGCGCATTAACCACAACGCAAAGCTTTAGCGTAACAGTGACAAACGTTGATACTACAAATCCACCTACAGGAAGCTGGGATGCGAGTGTTGCATACGTTGGTGGTGATGTCGTCACTTATAACGGCGTTGAATATAAAGCAAAGTGGTGGACTCAAGGCGAGCGTCCTGATTTAGGTGGTGCATGGGAAGCAACAACACAACCTACAGATGATACAGGTGCTGCAATTTGGCAGCCAACGGCTATTTATAACAGCGGTGATGAAGTCTCTTATCAAGGTAATAAGTACCAAGCTAAATGGTGGACTCAAGGGAACGAACCTGGTTCAACCGATGTATGGTTAGCACTTTAATGTAAAACTTTATTGTTTGATTTTATAAAAAGCAGCTCTCGAGCTGCTTTTTTATCGCGAACAGCCACTTTGATTGTTCAAAACAAGGCTTTATTACTAATAATTAATCCATTGACATCAGCATACACCCAATCACCGGTATTAATTGTGGTGTTTAACATATTAACCGGGTGATCTTTGGCACCTAAACCGCGCTTAGTGGTGCAGCGCGGCGTAGCGCCTAGCGCCATCACGGGTAAATCAAGCTTGGCAAGAATTTCAATATCGCGGCAGCAACCATTAATAATAATGCCTTGCCAGCCATTTTTTAGGGCTCGCTCTGCAATCATATCGCCAATGAAGGCAAAACGCTTACTAGCAAAGCCATCCACAACCAACACTTTGCCTTCACCATTTTCATGTAATATGTTGCCAGCAAACGAGTTATCGTCTGGGCAGGTGACAGTCACTACTTGACCATAAAAGAGAGTTTTATTACCAAAGTGTTGCAAGCCACTGTCAGCGACTTGCACATGGTCGCGATGTTCATCGTATAAATCGGGCGTAGTAAACTGTGTCATTGAGGGCATCCTTGTTTTTTATAAAGCCACGTAGGCCAACGGCAGTACATTAAAAGTAGTAATAATGTTTATCGTAGGCTAATTAATCATTCAGGTGTAGCTATTGTTGTAAATTGGCGTATAGATTTTAGTCGCAATATAAGCACTTTTAACGTTTTTTAACGCTTTTTTATAAGTAACTTATGCTGTTACTTAGTTTTATTTTTTTAAATAAATTTGATTTTGCCAGAGCATTAGCCAAACGTCTCATTGTTGCGTGCTTTTTCATATGCTACGTTCAATTGTTATTTTAAAATTTGGGCTGCAATACTTGGCCCTATACACACATACAAAAAGAGAAGCGTGCTTTATGATCATCTTTTTTATTTGCCTAACTATTTTAATATTAGGCTATAAGTTTTATAGCCCGTTTGTTGAAAAGCAAGCGGGCATGGATTCAACGGTCGACACACCACAAAAACGCTTTAGCGAAGGTGTTGATTACGTTGCAATTCACCCTGTTCGTGCATTTTTGATTCAATTTTTAAATATAGCAGGCGTAGGCCCCATATTTGGCCCGATATTGGGTGCATTATATGGTCCGGTTGCGCTTGTATGGATTGTGCTTGGTAATGTTTTGGGTGGCGCTGTACACGACTTCTTCTCAGGAGTAATGAGTATAAAAGAAGACGGGAAAAGCTTACCGGAAATAGCAGGGCACTACTACAACGTTGTATTTAAAGGCTTTATGCTTATTTTTACTGCGATGCTACTATTTTTTGTTGGTGTTGTATTTATTATGAGCCCGGCAGGATTATTAAGTAACCTTGATATATTTAAGGATACAATATTTGCAAATAATACCTTTTGGGTTTTGGCTATTTTAGCTTACTACTTTTTAGCCACGTTATTACCCATTGATAAAATCATCACTAAGTTTTACCCTATTTTTGGTTTGTTAATGATTGTAATGACAGTAGCTATTGCGGTATCACTGCTAATAAACGCACCGCATTTACCAGTAGCGGGCGACTTTTTAGCATACTTTGAGGCTGATCACGCTCATGACTTCTTAGCACCAAATCCTGATGGACTGCCCACTTGGCCGCTGCTATTTATAACCATTACCTGTGGTGCTATTAGTGGTTTTCACTCAACGCAAGCACCTATTATTGCCCGTTGTTTAACCAACGAAAAATACGTACGCCCAGTTTATTATGGTGCGATGATGTGTGAAGGCATTGTAGGTTGTGTTTGGGCATTAGCGGGTATTGCTGCATTCCCTGAAGGCTATGCGGGTTTAAAAGCTATGCTTGATTTAGGCGGTCCAGGTTTGGTGGTTAACCATATTGCAAACAGCTACTTAGGTGTATTTGGCGGTATTATGGCAATTATTGCTGTTGCTGTTTTTCCTATTACCTCAGGCGATACGGCGTTTCGTTCACTGCGCTTAACCGTGGTTGATGCGTTTAGTATTCCGCAAAGTTTACGTAATCGTTTATTGCTAGCAATCCCTATTTTAACCATTGCTTACTTTATGACTAAGCTCGATTTCTCTGTGATTTGGCGCTACTTCGCATTCTCAAATATGCTGCTTTCAACCAGTGTGTTGTGGCTTGCGACCAAGTACTTATTTGACCGTGGTACATTCCACTGGATCACTAGTATACCAGCAGTAATCGCTACAGCAGTGACCTTGTCATACATAATGACCGCGGCAATAGGGTTAAACTTATCAAGTGATTTAGGTAAACCGATTGGTGCAGCGGTGGTTGTTATAGGGTTTATTGTATTAGCTGTTGTGCATTCAAAGCATAAAGTGCGTACGGCTTAATAAATCGTAATCTTAAAAATGTAAAAGCGAGCCTTATGAAGGCTCGCTTTTTTTATACTTGATGACCAATCGCTAAAAAGTGGCTTGTTCGAAGTAGCTAATATCATCTAGGGTTTTACTAATCATCATCGCCCCCTCTAATAAGCTCACTGTTTGTATTGCCGCGCGAGCAGGGTTTTTTTCACCATTCACAGCGTGTGCTTGGGTTAACCAGGCTAAATTTTTATTAAAAAACCGCTGAACTTCAACCCGCACTTTATCAGGTAGGCTGTCGCTTTCTGCGCCGAGCAAGCCACATAAACACATTTTTTTATCAATCACGAGTGCATTTCTAAATAACTGAGTGTAAATATCAATAGGGTTTTTACCGTTTGCTTTGTGTGCCTCTGGTTCACCAAGTACAGCGATAAAGGCATCGGTATATTGATGCGCAAGCTCTGCACCTAAATCAGCTTTAGTTGGAAAGTGATAATGCACACTGGCACTTTTAATACCAATTTCATTGGCCAACTCTCTAAAGCTAAAATTGCTATAGCCACCAAGTCTAACTTTGTTTTCTGCTGCTTTTAACAGGGCTGCTTTTTTTGTCATTTTAAACTTCCTTCATATCGCTGCAAAAAATTATCAACCAGTAGGTAGTTATTTTCAAGCTCTTTTATTTTTAGTTTGCAAAGGTCGAGAACTTAATATAAATTACCTACCAGTAGGTAGGTAATTTATTCTTGCCAGTATTAGCTCAAACTGTGATTAAAAATATAAAGAGATAATTATGAAAATTTATGATGTAGAAAACTTTCCTAATCCATTACGTGTACGTATTGCGCTTGCTGAAAAAAAGGCGACTGATAAAGTAGAATTTGTTGCTGTCGATTTATTAAATGGTGAGCACCGTACTGAGGCTTTTTTAGCTAAAAACCCCTTAGCAGGCGTACCTGTTTTAGAGCTAGATGATGGAACGTTCATAGCAGAATGCACCGCAATTACTGAATATATTGATACCGCTTTTGCAGGCCCTTCATTAACCGGTGTTGAGGCAAAAGAGCGTGCAGTGATTAATATGATGCAAAAACGTGCGGAGTCAATGGTACTTGATGCTGTAGCCACTTACTTTCATCATGCAACGGATGGTTTAGGCCCAGCGCTTGAAACCTATCAAAATGTTGCTTGGGGAGAAAAGCAAGGTGAAAAAGCGCGCCAAGGCTTTGTTTATTTTAATACAGTGTTAGCCAACTCTGCTTATGTTGCTGGTGAGAATTTTAGTGTTGCAGATATTACTTTGTACGCCGGTCTGGTGTTTGCAGGCTTTGCAAAAATAGCTATTCCTAGTGAGCTATCACATTTAATAGCATGGCAAGAAAAGGTCGCTCAGCGTCCAAGTATTGCTGTTTAGATATGGAGTCAAATATGAAAATTGCAGCTGATTTTAGCGAACGTGTTGTTGTACATAGCGAATCGTTAGAATGGATAGCCTCACCGATGGCGGGTGTTGATAGGCGTCCACTTGATAGAGTGGGCGATGAGGTTGCACGCGCAACCAGCATTGTACGTTATGCGCCCAACAGCCATTTTTCTGCCCATACACATACCGGCGGTGAAGAATTTATTGTGCTTGAAGGTGTTTTTCAAGATGAACATGGTGATTTCCCCAAGGGCTCTTATATTCGTAATCCGCCTGAGTCAAAACATACACCAAGCTCTGAAAACGGGTGCGTGATATTTGTGAAATTATGGCAGTTTCAGCCAGAGGATAGAGAGCATGTTCGCTTGCAAACTAATACCATGTGCAGCGTTCCTCACCCTGAGTTTAGTAATGTAAATGTAGTTTCTCTTTATAAAGATGCCTTTGAAGAGGTGAGTATTTTAGCATTTGCACCTAACAGTGAAATATCGTTAAACGCCTCAGGTGGGGGCGAGCTTTTAGTTCTTGAAGGCTCGCTTGAAGAGCAAGGCGATACATTAGTACAGCACAGCTGGTTAAGAGTGCCGCCTAACAGCGAAATTAAAGCAACAGCAGGCAGTGAAGGAGCCAGAGTATGGCTTAAAATCGGTCATTTAACAGATGTTGAAAACCAAATAGCACGGCTTAAAAATGCATAATTAAGCATTTAATTAAAATGGGCACAATAAAAGTGATGTGCCTGTTTTTTGATCTACTTCACTATTGGTTAATAAGCTATCACCTATACTTGATGCTCATATTATTGTGGAGTTCGGGTTATGGTAAATTTAACACACGGCTTATCGATTGGTTTTGAGCGCTCTGGTTGCGAGTTTTTTTTAACCTTAAAAGCTATAGGTACACTCACTCATAAAGATTATGAGGTGATCACGCCGATGATTGACTCTGCGCTTGGTGAAGTTAAACATCCTATTGTTAATGTACTCATAGATGGTACTGAGCTTGATGGCTGGGAACTTAGAGCTGCATGGGATGATTTAAAACTTGGCTTAAAGCATAACAAAGAATTTAAAAAAATAGCCATATACGGCAACAAAGACTGGCAATCAACCATCGCTAAATTAGGCAGTTGGTTTGTATCAGGTGAAATTCAATATTTTGAGAACGCCACTGCGGCTTTAGAATGGTTAAAAAGTAATGATGAAGAAGCGGATGCTTAAATAAAGGCCATAATCGGCTTTTATTTTTAAAGTATTTATATCAATTCGCTTAATTAAGTGATCTATTTTGAGGCTGGAAAAACGTGTTGATAGCTAGGCAAAAAATTTGCTATTTAGTTGTTCTAAATGAGAATTTTTTAACGCAGATAGCGACACGTTTAGCCTCGTAAAATAATTAAGTATTATTGCGGATTGGTATTACACCTCTTGAAGTGTAGGTAATGCGGGAAATGCCCCCTTGGCTAAGCAGGCTTTAGAGCCACAACGCAAACCAAAACTTAAAGCGTGTTTTACTAGGTGCTCATTATTAATTTTTTCGATGAGCGAGCTATTTTCATCGGTGTGATTTAAATAATATAACACGCCTGCAATAAACGCATCACCGGCACTGGTTGTATCCACAGCATTAATGATTGGCGCCGATTCATTTAATATAAACTCTTTATGGTAAACCATTGCCGGTGCAGGGCCATCGGTTAAAAATACCAATTTTACACCTATATTTAAAATAGACTGTAAGTAATCATCAGGTGATTGCTGTGTTTGCTCAGCTAAAAAGTTCAGCTCATCACGCGATAGCTTAACAATGTCGCAATACGCATAACACGCATGTACATTGTGTTCAATGTCATTGCTATTTTGCCACAAGCTATAGCGTAAATTTACATCAAAGCTAACGAGTTTATGGTTGTTTTTAGCCAGCTTTAAAGCACACACGGTGGTGTTTGCAATGGCTGGATTGGTTAACGTGTTGGAACAAAAGTGTAGGGTACTCAATTCATCCCATTTAATATGGCTTAAGTGATCACTCGTTAACAGTAAATCGGCGGTATTGTGGCGATAAAAATTAAAGCTGCGTTCACCGGTTTCATCTAAACTCACAATAACCACGGCCGTTTGAGAGTCTTTAATCGTAAATAAGTACTCTGTACTTACTTTATATTGCGCAAGCGATTTACTTAATTGTTTAGCAAAGTAGTCATCACCCATACCGCCACAAAAAGCAGCCTTGCCGCCTAACTTTGCATAACCTACCGCTACATTGGCAGGGGCACCTCCTGCAATGGGCAAATAAGCACTGTTTTGAGAATCTTGTGGCAGCATATCAATAAGTAGCTCGCCGAGGCTAAGTAATTTGGTCATAGTGTAAATCCTAAAAAACCCAGCAGAGCTAGGTCAAAATTCAAGGGAGAATTATTAAAACTAATTAAAGTTAGTGTAACAATCGCTGAAAAACATAGCTTCAGCGTTTGTTACACTAAAAATGGTTAGTTAAACGCGTATTTAAGCGTTATTGATGTTGTGCGGCCATTAATAGTACGGGCGCGAATAATGTTATTATCTGGAATTGAGCCTTCTTCAGCTTCTGTAATACCTACCGTATCGAATAAGTTATTTACATTAAGTGCAATATTAAGGTTTTCAGATAAATCGTAACTTACAAAGCCATTTACTTGAGTGTAACCGTCAAATTTAAGGTCGTTGTTGTCTTGAGCGTAAGCATCAGTAGTACCAATAAAGTTCACACCGGCAGCACCTTTATCAAAGCTATAACGAGCCATTAAAGAGTAGATTAAATCAGCTTGGCGGCGTGGCGTATTACCTACCACTTCAGGAGTAAGCGCATCCTTAGCAATTTCTGCATCTGTCCATGTTAAGTTACCACGAAAATCCCATGCATCGATGAAGTAAGTTGATTCAATTTCAATCCCTTTTGCTTCGTATTCACGGTCAAAAAAGGTTTGCGATGTTGCTTCAAAGTTTTGCTCTTCTGTTTCTGCATAAAACGCTGTTGCAAAAACTGAGAGTGAATCAAAACGTTTTTTAACCCCAAATTCATACTGGTTTACTTCATCAACGGCATCTTCATCAGCAACCGAACCGTCAGCGCGTACTTTACCAAATAAAAGTCGGTCAGCATTTGCGCGGCCACCTTTACTCAGTCTTGCAAATGTCGCAAGGCTTGAATCTATTTGGTAGTTAGCCCCAATTGAATAGGATGCATAATCCCAATCGTAATTTACTGGGCTAGCATTTGCGGTATCAATGCCTGCTACATTTTGTTCAGGAACTGAAATCACTCCATCGCGATTCATATCGACCGTTGAGGTAACGGCACCTGCATAGTTGCCGCGTGCTTCACCACTATCGTAACGAGCACTTGCGTCAATACTTACATCACCCACTTTTGTTGAAAATGAAACGTACGGGGCGCGGGTATCGTATTCTGTATCGTAATCACGCTGACAGCAGTTACCCCAAAAAGGCGTTCCGTATGCATATAAACCATTTTCAGAAAACGCTGTACCATCAGCAGCTGTTACATTTAGTAGCGCCGCATTATCGCCCTTAAGCTCCATTAGGTAAGAGTTCCATAACCATGACATAGCAATATTTTGCGTTGAAGCATAGTAACCAAATGTAACGCTTGTATCATCGCTTAGTGATTTAGTTAGTTTGAAGTCGTTCACAATAGAGTCAAAGTCGTTCATTGTGACGTCAAACGTATGAATACGCATGGCTAAATCGTCATTAAATGCAGCTCCGGTATTTGCATTACTAAGCGTTGCACCTGCGCCGCCAATACTTTGTGCAATAGCAGTCGCGCTGCCTACTTCAGCAGGAATAAGTGAATTAAAGTTACCGCTAACAGAGGATTTACGAAAACGGTTTTCAATACGCCAATCGTTATCTAAGTCAAATACAGCTTCAAAACCAACTGAGTCAACTTGCGGGTTCATGCCATCGCGAATATCGCCGCTACTAATTTGATTTTCGCCATTTAAACGCACTGTTTTAGTAAATAATGCTGAATGCGGGGTATCTGATTGTGCGTCAAACCCTGGGATTGAGTCACCATTTGCATACATTGGCATTGGTAAGTAACCCACGCTTTTGTCATCTAAATGTTTGTAATAAAGACGCACGTAACCGTTTTCAAAGTCTTTGGTAAGGTTGGCTTTAATTTGCCCACCTTTATTTGATGTGTAACCTGTTTCACGCGGGCCTTCACCTTGGCGCACAAAACCACCTACATGAAAACGTACGCTATCACTAAGGTAAGTGCCGTATTCAAAGTCTGTACGAATAGTGTCGTAATCAAGGCCCAGTGTTGTAGAAACACTGCCTGATTCGTTTTCACCATTTTTAGATATAAAGTTAATTATGCCGCCCGGTGCATTACTTGCTGCAGTCGAGGCCGAACCACCACGAATTGATTCGATAGTTTGTACGGTATTATCTAGGCGCATAAATATATCAGCGTTACCAAAAGCAATATCACCGTATTGCATAACGGGTAAACCGTCTTCTTGTAATTGTAAAAACTTAGCACCACCAGAGGCCACAGGTAAGCCGCGTACAGCAATGTTTGCGTTACCTTCACCGCCGGTTGATTCTGAGCGTACGCCCGGAATAATTCTAAACGCTTCAGCAGTTGAACGCGGTGTAGATACTTCAACTTGAGCAAGCGATAAACTGCTCACTGATGAGCTTGATGCCATAATGGTTGTACGACGTGGTACACCGGTTACAACGATAGTCTCAAGACCTTTGTTAGCTTGCGCTTGTGTGTTTTGCTCTTCTTGTTGTGCATAAACGCCTTGGCTTACAGCCAGCGCTAAAGCACTCATTAAATATAAAGGTGTGTTGTGTGTTGTCATGTGAACGCCTCGTTTTGTGAGCCCGAAGGGGTTTGTTATTTTTACTTAATCGATTAAGTAAAAATAACAAATCTTTTACAATAAGCAAATTATTTTATTCTTTATTTGCTGTTTTTTTACTCATCTATTGATTTATATAGTGTTTTTTTAGCCCCCAATTTGTTGATTTACTCAGTTATTAGGTTGCTCTCTTGTAAAGCGCAGGCTGATGGGTCACGGAAATAGTTAAACAGCATCGCTAAAAATAAAATAATGGCAAAGCCGGTTGCAAGGTAAAAACCATAACGTACATGACCAAAGTAATCGCTGATCATACCCATAAATAAAGGCGCTAATGCGGCTGAAAGTGCAGTGAAAAATAATATAACCCCAGCAACTGCGCCATGTTGTTGTACCGGGAAGCACGATATTCCTTTGGAGTTTAAGGTCGGGTAAACCATCGACATAAATAACCCTGAAAGCGGCAATAAACCAACAGCCCAATCAACGCCACCGACTAAAGTACCCACATAACACAATGCGATACCTAAACTTAAGTAAGCCATAACACCTTGCCAGCTATAGCGGTTTAATAACCACACCGCAATAAAACGCCCTGCGGCACGCAGTATAAAAAATATGGTGAGTGCATAGGTTGCCAAAAGGGGCCAAGAGCCTGTGTAGTCTTTTAACAGCGTCGGCATCCATACGTAAATGGCAACCTCGGTTGCAACATAAAGCGCAATGGCGAGCGAAAAGCCAAGCGCGTAGGGGTTTTTAATCATTTTCATGGTGGTAGCAAGTGAAGCGGGCTTTTCAGTGCTTTTAACAACGCTTGGATACTCTGCACGCCACGCTAAAAACGCTAAAATTAAGCACATAATGCCGGCAATAATATATAAATAAGTCCAACTTACATTTTGTACCAGTAATACACCAACAAGTGCAGGTCCAACAATGGCACCAATACCAAAAAAGCCTTCTACTTTGTTCATGGTTTTAGTGTGCTCTGCGTTGCTATGAGAAATATCGCCTAATAACGCCAAAGCGCCGGTTTTAAATAAGCCAATAGCTAAACCAATACAGCAAAGCAAAAAAACAAAAAATATAAAGCTGCTACTAATGGCGAATAAAAAGCAACTCGCAGAAAATATTAATAACCCAAGCATAATCGTTTTTTTACGCCCGAGGCTATCGGCTAAAAAGCCTAAAAATAATCCGCTAAAGGCAATGAGTGCCATAGGCGCATAGTGGAATGCGCTGGCTTGGGTCATGCTTAAACCAAATTCAGTTATGAGCTCGGGAATGATCATGCCAACGGCATCGGAGGTCATGGCAAACATAAAAAACATCATATATGTGAGCCAGCGAATTTGTTGCAACGGATCGCTGCTTACGTGTGTGTGTGATTTTGTCATGTGCTTTTCCTCGTTAAATGCGTTCTTAACACTCAGTAAGTCAGTCAGTTACTGATTATAGTATTAATGTCGCCACGATATTTGTATGTAAAATTTATAAAAATAACTTGTAAATTCGTACGTGCTAGTTAAAGATATATCTTAATCGATTAAGTTTCAACATGGTAATCACACAATGATGAAGAATAAAGTTCAATTGATCACATACGCTGATCGAATTACTGGCCAAGATATAAATGCACTTACCACTCTTTTACATGGCCCATTAGAGGGCGTTTTTGGTGGTGTGCACTTATTGCCATTTTATAACCCAATTGATGGCAGCGATGCAGGCTTTGACCCGATTGATCATAGTGAAGTTGATTCTCGAATCGGTACTTGGGACGACATAAAGGCACTCGGTAAAGACCATGATTTAATGGCTGATCTAATAGTGAATCATGTGTCGGCGCAATCTTTTCAGTTTCAAGATGTACTGGCTAAAGGTAAAGCGTCAGCATTTTGGGATTTATTTTTAACCAAAGAAGACGTGTTTCCCAATGGCATGAGCGAGGCTGAGCAGCAAGCTATTTACCGTCCACGCCCAGGCAGTTGTTTTACGCCAATGAAATGCGGTGATGGTCAAACATATGATTTTTGGACCACTTTTACCGACAATCAAATTGATATAAACGTAAAAGTAGAGGCAGGAATTGCGTATTTAAATAATGTACTTACTAAGTTCTCTGCTAACAACGTTAATATTATTCGTTTAGATGCAGCGGGTTATGCCATTAAGCAGGCGGGTACTAATTGTTTTATGCTAGATGAAACGTTTGGCTACTTAGATAACTTATCAAAGCAAGCCAACGATTTAGGCATGGAAACCATTGCAGAAATTCATAGCCATTATCAAACACAAGTAGATGTAGCTAAGCGCGTTAATATGGTTTACGACTTTGCGTTGCCACCACTAATTCTACATAGCTTGTTTAATAACAATGCGGATGCATTACTCAAATGGCTAAAAATATCGCCGCGTAACTGTTTAACGGTACTAGACACCCATGATGGCATAGGCATTATTGATGCAGGCCCAATGGGTGAAAAACCAGGCTTATTAAATGCAGAGCAAATTGATAACCTAGTAGAAACCATGCATGCAAATAGTAACAATCAAAGCCGTCAAGCAACAGGCGCGGCTGCCAGTAATGTCGATTTATATCAAGTAAACTGTACTTATTACAATGCATTAGGCGCTAATGATTTTGACTATTTGCTGTCGCGCGCAATTCAATTTTTTGCGCCAGGTGTACCGCAAGTTTATTACGGCGGCTTATTTGCCTGTGAAAACGATATGGAACTGTTAGCAAAAACCAATGTTGGCCGTGATATAAATCGCCCATATTTGAACGCGGCTAAAATAGAGCAAGCCCTTAATAAACCAGTAGTAAAAGGGCTCATAGAGCTAATTAAAATGCGTAATGAACATCCCGCATTTGCAGGTGAATTTTCGGCTCAAGGCGGCGCAAGTGTTTGTTGTTTAATGTGGAAGCTTGAACAACAATCAATTTCATTGAGGATTGACTTTGCAAGCCGTACTGCACTTATTACGCAGGTTAATGGCACTCAAGAAAGCACTCTAAACTTACAAAGTTTATTGGCTTAAATAGCTTTATTTGTTGAAAACCAAAAGCCAAGCAGCCTCTGTTTGGCTTTTTTATTTGCTTTATTAACAGTGCTTAGCTACTTGCACCAATATCGAGTGCGTAACCTACTTCATATTGTTTTTCTTCTTTAGAAATAAATAAGTTAGCAGCCATAACGCCCTTTTCTTGGCTATTTTGATGAATTGTAGTGAGGCGAGGTACAAAACGAGCGGCTTCTTCTATGCCATCAAACCCCACAATACGCAGCTCACTGCCTATTTTTATCCCTTGTTTTATGGCTTCTCGCATGGTGGCAAGGGCAATTAAATCGCTCATGCATATAATCACGTTAGGGCGAGGGGAGGCTGTTAATACCTCTTTTGCGGCAATATTTGCAAAGCGCTCACTGCTTTCAGGAATATTCCAAATGCGGTCGTCGGCAACCGTTATATTAGCCTCACTTAAGGCGCGTTGATAACCACGCAAACGTTGATGCGAAATAGATTGGCCAGTTTCAAATTCGTGATGTTCGTATACCCGGCACAATACATTTTCATCAAGTAATCTTAAGCCTAATATAGCCACTTTATCATCTTGATTATGCAAAACATGTTTGGCTATTTCATAACTGGCTTGCTCGTTATTAACATTAATTGAGGCGTTACGGGCAATGTCAAAATCAACCGTCACCACATGTTTGGAGACTGTTTTTAGTTGCTCTACTAGTGCTTTATTGCGCGGGCGACCATAACAAATAAAACCATCGACAAAATCAACAACGCTGTTGAGGTTGTCACTATTGCCTGAAAACAATAAAACATTAATATTGTTTTTTTCAAGTACCGAGGTTACTCCCCGCATAAAACTGCTCGCAACAGGGTCTGATACCATGTATTCCACGCTATCGGGAAGGACTAATGCAACAATATTAAAGGTGCCACTTCGCAAAGACTGCGCCGCTTTATTAGGGCCATAATACCCCAGCTCTTTGCACGCTTTAAGTATGGCTTCGCGGCGTTTAGCAGAGAGTTGATCAGGGCGATTAAACGCATTTGATACCGTAGCATTAGACACACCTAACTCTTTGGCAATACTCTTTAATGTCCAGCGGGTGGGTTTACTCATCGGTGACTCATTACTACTTACAACATTGCAAACAATCTAGCATATTAGGCTGTTTAATATAACAAAAACTGTCGTGTTAGGTTAGTGGCGACACGCTTTTGGTGCAATACCAAAAGTTTGCTTAAATAAACGGCTAAAATGACTGGCGCTATTAAAACCCAGGTCGTAGCAGACCTTGCTTATAGCGTGGCCTTCTAATAAAAGCGTACGGGCCTTTTTAAGCCTAAGTTGTTGTTGCCAAAGCGCAGGGCTTGTACCAAAAGCAAGTTTAAACTGCTGATAAAACTTACTACGGCTCATACAGGTTATTTTACAAAGGGTGTTTATGTCGAGATTTTCGTTTAAATGCTCTTCAATATAATGCAGTGCATCACTCACGTTACTTTTTAGGCGCAGCTTGTCACAGTTGGCCAGCAATAAATCACGGCTCTGTTGTTGTAATAAACGGGTGATCAATTCGTTTAACGATAAATCAATCAAGTAGTGTCGCTCGGCGCCTTGCTCACTAAATAAATGCACCATGCGCTCTAATAACTGCTGAGTTTGCGTATTATGTTGGGTATGCACTAAATTAGGGCTGTATTCAAACAAGGCATCATTTGCAAAATTTTGCTGCATATTAAGCGCATTTGCCACATTGGTTATTTTATCGGTGCTTATTTCAATGGCTAAACAGGTGGTGGGTGCGTTCATAGATGCATGCGGAAAATCAATCAGCACACTTTGCTCAGGCGCTAATACAAACGATTCATGTGGTAAAAACGCTTTGTGGTATTGACTGCTCTCAACATGCATTATTTTTTTACCACTGAGCATAGCGCAAAACAGTAATTCGTTAGAATGCAACGCCACTTTTTGCGCACTTTTATAGGTATCGTAAATACTTAGCTCGGAGTTATCGGCAGCAAAGGTCACTTTGTTTTCAATCAGTACATCAAGCTGTTGGCGTTTTTTATTTAACTGAGATGTGTGCATGTTCAGCCTTTTTTAATCGTTATAGAGCGTTTTTAATATGGACTCACAGACAACTTTTTTGGACAGCTAAGCAAGTTTTTAAGCGCTTAATGGTCTAATGTCAATCAATACCGATTAAATATAAAGCAAGTTGCTACATTACTCTAACAAATTTCGGCTTAGACTTTTAGCTAACAACAAGAGAACACACATATGATTTACGCAAACCCAGGTTCAGCAGATGCACTCGTCACATTTAAACAGCAGTATGGTAATTACATTGGCGGCGAGTGGGTTGCCCCAGTTAACGGCCAGTATTTTGATAATATAAGCCCAGTTAATGGCGAAGTATTTTGTAAAATTCCTCGCTCTGATAAAGACGATATTAATTTAGCACTTGATAAAGCGCATGCAGTAAAAACCCAGTGGGGCACTACCTCAGTCGTCGAGCGCAGCAATATACTATTAAAAATTGCCGACCGTATTGAACAAAACTTGGAGCTACTTGCAGTGGCCGAAACATGGGATAACGGCAAAGCGATTCGTGAAACCCTTGCCGCTGATATTCCACTGGCCGCCGATCACTTTCGTTACTTTGCCGGTTGTTTGCGTGCTCAAGAGGGCAGTATTGGCGAGATAGACGAAACCACGGTGGCGTATCATTTTCATGAGCCTCTAGGCGTTGTAGGGCAAATTATTCCGTGGAACTTTCCAATTTTAATGGCTGCATGGAAACTAGCGCCTGCACTTGCAGCAGGTAACTGTGTAATATTAAAACCCGCAGAGCAAACACCCGCCTCAATCTTAGTGTTGATGGAAATTATTGGCGATTTACTGCCAGGGGGTGTTTTAAATGTGGTAAACGGCTTTGGTAAAGAAGCTGGTGAAGCACTGGCAACTAGTACGCGCATTGCTAAAATTGCCTTTACAGGCTCAACTCCTGTGGGCTCACATATTTTAGAATGTGCAGCCGAGAATATTATTCCTTCAACGGTCGAGCTTGGGGGGAAATCGCCTAATATCTTCTTTAGCGATGTTATGGAAAAAGACGACTCATATTTAGATAAGGCAATTGAGGGTGCCATTCTTGCCTACTTTAACCAAGGTGAAGTATGTACTTGTCCATCACGCTTGTTCATTCAAGAAGATATTTATGAGCAATTTATAGAACGTATTTTAAAACGTACTAAACAAATTAAACGTGGCAACCCGCTTGATAGTGAAACCATGGTAGGCGCACAAGCCTCTAAAGCGCAGTTTGATAAAATTTTAAGCTACATTGAAATTGGTAAAGAAGAAGGTGCTGAAGTATTAACTGGCGGCCATGTTGAGCAATTAAGCGACGAGCTAAACGGCGGGTATTACATTCAACCTACACTATTAAAAGGACGTAATGACATGCGCGTGTTCCAAGAAGAAATTTTTGGCCCCGTTATTTCAATGTCGACCTTTAAAGACGAAGCCGAAGCACTTGAACTGGCTAACAGCTCAGAATTTGGTTTAGGCGCAGGGGTATGGAGCCGTAATATGAATCGTGCTTATCACTTTGGTCGCAAAATAGAAGCAGGTCGTGTATGGACTAATTGTTACCATATGTACCCAGCACATGCAGCGTTTGGCGGTTATAAAAAGTCTGGTATAGGCCGCGAAACTCACAAACTCGCGCTTGATCATTACCAACAAACTAAAAACTTGCTAGTAAGTTACAGCGAAGATCCGCTTGGCTTTTTTTAATAACGCGTTTTAGTTTAAACAAACAACCTATAAGTAATGAAAGCGCTACATTTTTGTAGCGCTTTGTTTTTTAAAACTAATACCGATAGCATTTGATTAGTGGTTAATTATAATGATAAAGAAACGATTTATTAATGAGGCGCTGGGTTGAAAAAGTAGATTAAAGGTTCTAGCTCAGGGCTGTTATGACTAGGTTTCAGGCTGTTTGTACAAGCTCACAGCTCGTCACTCGAAGCCGGCTCATTTTCTCCTCTGTGTTCAAAAAGGCTTTAATGAATTAATCACAAAAAGGATTATGGTGATGCTTGAAACGATTGCGATTTATTCAGGGTTAATAGCCACATTATGGATATTCATTGGTGTTTATGTAGCAAGTCGGTTTTATGAAGGTTACAGTCATTCTAAACAATTTTGTAGTGAATTAGGTGCAACGGGAAGCCCAACTGAAAAACTGTCACCGCTAATTAATAATTATCCATTAGGTTTTTTATTTTGCTTTTTTGGCTGGTATTTAACACAACTATCTAATGTATCTATTTTGGTTAATATTGCTGGCTGGTTAGTCATAATGCATGGTATTGGTACATGGGTTGCAGGTTATTTTCCTATGGATGCAGATCCATTTACTAAACACCCAACTTTTAATTGCAAGGTTCACTCTTGGGCTGGTTTCATTATGTTGCTTTCGCTCGTTTTAGCACCAATATTAATAGCGATCAGTCCAACCACAGAAATTACTCCTTTATACTTTCGTGTTTTTTCAATTGTTTCTGTTATCGCTACTGTTTATTATCTGTTTGCTATGGCTAAAGCAATAAAACTACAAAGTAACCCTGGTAGCTATCAACGTATCTCTTATGGTATCCAATTAAGTTGGTTAAGTGTTTTTTCAATAGTGTTAATGTAATTTTAAACTAATTTAAATCGCCTCCAATAATTTAGAGACTCAACTCACTAACGACTATGATTTATTTCAGCTTATTATATGGCGCCACAACTCAAGGAAGGCTCATGAATATAAACCACGCTAAATTCCGTTTTATTTTACTAAAAGGTGTTCTAGGCTGGGGAATTCCTACAGCTATTTTATTTCAATTAATTATGTACTTTACAGGTGAGCAAGATTTTTTTGATGGAATCATTTCATCTTTAATAATATTTCCTTTAGTAGGCATATTATTTGGATACTTTTTGTGGCATTCGAAATATAAAAAAGAGCGAAATAACTGAGATAACAACCTTAATCACTTGTTTGTTGAAATTTTTTAGCTGTGATTACAAGGAGGTTTGAGTGAACATTTGTGAAACCCAAAGGTTGCTTATTCGGCAGTTTTCAATTGATGATGTGCCGGCATTAAGTGAAATTCTTAGTGACGATGAGGTGATGAAATACTCAATTCGTGGTGTGTGCGATGAAGCTGCAACTCGTGAATTTATAAAGTGGTGTTTACAATGCTACGGTTCATACGGTTTGGGCCCATGGGCACTAATAGATAAAAACAGTAACCTACTTATAGGGTTTTGTGGTGTTTCTCCACAAAGTGTCGCGGGTAACGAAGAGCCTAATTTAGGGTATCGATTAGCGGGCGATTTTTGGAATAAAGGATTAGCCTGCGAAGCGGCTAAAGGTGTTTTAAAGTATGTGTTTACGCAAACTACTCATCAATCAGTCGTTGTTATTATTGAACCTGAGCATATTGCGTCATTAAAAGTAGCAAAGAAAATTGGCTTTACAGACTACAGTACTCATGAATTTCATGGTCGTACCGTACAGTTATATCGATTAACTAAGGCGCAGTGGAATGAATGGACTTCTTTAGATGCTACTTAATGTAGCTATCTAAAGCTCAAGATAGTTAACGTTGATTTGTTAAAAGGAAATTTTAATGGATATAGAGTCTCACATAGTTCAACTTGAAAAAAACAACCGAAAGTTATTTAGTGCATCTCATTATTTGGGACTTACGATAGCGATGGCTGTTATTGTTTTGTTGTTAATGTTTTATTTCAGCCCATTAATAGGGCTTGCTTGTTCAGGTTTTGCTGCTTTCTTTTTGAACTTTTTCTATTCACAGTATAGCTTTAGAAAACTCAACGCTCGCATAACACTATTGCAAACCAAAATTGAACAAACGTCTAAGTAAGGTGTTGCTCTAAATTTAAAGCCAGTTCATTTTAAATCTTACTCGTTGTTAGCTGCTTTTAATGTTGTTAAGTTACTGCTATAAAAATAATTTGCTGATACTTATTTGATTTAAGGTATTTTTAGTTCCACCAAATGAGTTTACAGTAATTATATAACCTAATTTAAAATGGATTTTCATGAACATAAAAACAAAAATAGTTAGCCGTACTTTATTGAGTGCTTTATTAATTACGCCTACCTTGAGCATGGCAGAATTAGCAGTTACTCCTCAAACACCAGAGCAATGGCGCAGTGTTACTGAACGTGATATTGAAGCTGCTTACAGTATTTCGGCAAAAAACCACCCCGGTATGTTTGATGTTAACAACCCAGTCTTTCCTGAGCTATTAAAGCAAGCAAAAGCAGAAGCACTTGCACTGTCTGCTAAAGCGAGCGGGCCGCAGGTTCATGTTGCGGCAATTGCGCGTTTTAGTACTGTGCTACAAGATGGTCATGCAGGTGTGTTTTCAAGCGTTGAACGACCTGCTCGTCGTTGGCCTGGTTTTCGTGCAGTTTGGCGGGGTGATGCACTAAAAGTGTATTACAGTGAAACAGATAATATAAATAAAGGCGACGTGATAAGTGGTTGCGATGGGCACAGTACCGAAACTTTAATGCGACAAAGAGTGTTTAAGTTTCATGGACAGGTTACACAACCTGGGCATTGGTGGCAGCAAGGTTGGCGGTTACTCGTTGATGAGGGCAACCCATTTTTAACACCTCTAAAAGAATGTCAATTTATTAAAACCAATGGACAAGCTTACAGTAAAGCCCTTGATTGGTCTGTTCAGCCAAAGAGTGTAAGTAAGCATTTAACACATGCCTATAATGGGGATAAGCTTGCAACCGATTTAACTTGGCCTGCGCAAAACATAGCGTGGATTGCTATGCCCAGTTTTGCAAATAATGATAAGCAAACTAAGGATTACAATGACCTGTATAATAAAGTGGCGAGTCAACGTTCTAAGTTACTCAGTGCAAAAACGGTGATTTTAGATCTTCGTCATAACCAAGGTGGCTCGTCCTATTGGAGCTTAACGCTTGCAAAAGCGTTGTGGGGTGAGCAAGTTGTTGAACAAAAAATGGATAGCTACTCACAAAATAGCCGGGTTTGGTGGAGAGCGTCAAAAGATAATACTAACCATGTTAAATCATTAATTGAAGTGTTGAAAGATCAACCTAAAGCACAAAAAGAATTTAAAGAAATAGCTGCAGGTATGGCGCAGTCACTTGAAAATAATAAGCTATTTTACATCGAAGAGCCGCAAAGTAAACCAAACCAAAGCGATAGCACGGTGCCAGAGAGTGACTTTAAAACACAGGTTTTTGTTATTGTGCCGCCACAGTGTGCAAGTGCGTGTCTTGATGCCATTGATGTATTTAAGCAGTTTTCAAACACTCAGTTATTTGGCGCGCCAAGCAGTGCTGACTCACTGTATATGGATGTTCGATTAGCTGAGTTACCCTCAGGTTTAGGTAAAGTGATAGTGCCTAATAAAGTGTATGTGAATAGAGCAAGAGGAAAGGGCGATTATTATAAACCCGATATTGCCTATAACGATATTGATTGGACAACCGATAAGCTATTAGAAAAAATTAAACAGTTATAAAAAAAGCCGCTCAATGAGCGGCTTTGACTTTTCAACTATAAGGGGTAATCAAAAACTGTATTTGGGCAATGTATTAATTGCCCATAGAGTATCTAACGCCAAAGGCATAACGAGGGCCGTATTGAGCCGCGCTTAAGAACTGACTTTCGAAGCGACTGAATGAACGCTCGGTTTCGTTGGTTAAGTTCACACCTTCAAAGAATACCGTTGTGCTTTCGTTAACTTCGTAGTTCACACTAATATCCCACTGTAAGTACTCTTCTGCGTATTGTGGAGGAGCCGTAGCACCTGAGTCAGGTAAACCTTGCGCAATTAAGTACTCATCACGCCATGCACCGGTAATTTTCACCGATAAGCCATCTTTTTCGTAAAAGCCTTGTATGTTTGCAGAATCACTTAAACCAGCTAATACTGCTTGAGAGGCAAGGTAGTAGTTATCGTACTCTACATCACCATCAACAACGGTGGCATTAAAGCCTGCACCAAAGCCTGAGTCGCCAAACAAGTGCTGAACAGCAAATTCAAAACCGTTTACTTTACGTGAACCAACGTTTTCAGGTGAATTGATGGTCCATTCAATCAGCGGATCAGTCGCTGGATCTGGTAATATACGGTTGTTTTCACCAATGCCTACGCCATTAGCTACAATTTCATTGTAAATTGCAGTGTCAGTTGCTTGATCTCCACGACCTTCAATGGCGGCCACTGCATTGTTCCAACGCTCACCTAAATACACATCATGTAAACCTTCAAAGGTAGTTTTTACCTGGGTGTTATCAATCCAATTATCTACGTCTTTCCAAAATAGACCGACAGCAGCGTAACTGCCTTCGCTGTAATAATACTCAAGGCTTAAATCTAGATTAGTTGATTTAAATGGCTCTAAGTTTGGATTACCACGGCTACCACTTCTTGAATTTAATTTAGGTGATGGTGTTAAAGCCAAGTTACCTAACATATCGCCAAGAGTTGGTCTGGTGATTGTTTGTCCCCATGATGCGCGGGTTACTAAGTCATCCGTAAGATCGACTTTAATATCAATCATAGGAAGTAGTAAGTCGTATTGTCCTTCATAGTCTACTTCAACTAATTCGCCACCAGCGGCAAATTGAGTTAACCACTCTGAACCGCCTGCCCAGTAAACTTGTTCCGCTACACGACTTTTTGCTGGGCTTACAATATCAGTTTCTTCATAACGAAGACCTAAGTTTACAAATACGTCGTAGTCGCTAACGTTAAATACCCAGTTGCTAGAAAGGTAAACACTAATGGTTTCTTCTTCTACTTCGTTAGTTGGGAAGTTATCAAAGCTACCAATTCGGTAATAATCACTACCAATTACGTCTTCGGTCAAATAAGCACTTTGACGAGCAAATGCTTCATCAAGGTCATAAGTGTAAGCATAACCTGGCGCTACGCCGTTAGGACCAAATGAAAATTCATCAAGGAATCCGCTTAAATCAATCCTTTCGAACATCGCATCTGGGAAAATTTCAGCGAATGTACCGTTGTTAAAGCCAGGTGCATTGGCGTTATTAGAGCCGCCCCAACCACTGAGTGTTTGCTTAGTGTAAGCCGCACCAAATTTAACGGTTTCAAGACCAATATCTGTATAAGTAAATAATTTACCGTCTAATTGTACTTGAGAAACTTCTGACTCACCTGGTGTTCTGGTAAAAATACTGAAGTTAGAACCAATTTGATTTGGACTTACTTCTTGTGTGCCGTTGTTCCAATTAATATTAAAACCCGGTACATCGCCTTCGCGGAAAAAGTATTCTTTAGTAGATAACTCTGCTGAGCCCAAAATAATACGGGCATTAGAATTTAAGCCAGGATCTTTGCCATTATCTGTTGTGGTTTTTGAAGTATGGGCATCAAAGTTAAAACTAAGGTTTTCTGTTGCTAACCATTCAACATTGATACCGGTTGCTTTTGAGTCTACCTCGGCAGTTTCACGAAATGCCGTGAATGAGGCATCATCACCGGCTGAGTTATAGTAAATAGCGGTGCCATTTTCATCTAGCTCATAGGCATTACCATTACCACCAAACGAACCGTTCCAAATACCCCACGATAGTGAGTTATTACCTGTTGTTGCATTTGAGATTGTATGATCTAGTGTAAACGTTAAGTTATCTGTTGGTGCAAACTGAAAAGTGGCTTGCGCATTTAAACGTTCACGCTGAATATCATCTTTTGAAAAGCTGACTTCTTGTGGGAAGAAAGCGGCAGATACAAACTCACCATTATCCCCAGCATTTGGATCGAAAAACTGCTTAGCTGGGTTACCATCTGCATCCATTGGGCGGTTATCAATTATGTTTTCAGCATCAACCGATAGGTTAGGGTTGACTAACCAAGAGCGTACATTGGCTGCTTGGCGCTGAAAATCACGGCGGTGGTATGAAAAGTTAGCTGAAAAACCAAACATTTCGTCAGCAAAAGTATTGCTGTAAATACCTGCAATTTCAGGTGTTACTTCATCACCTTCTTCTACCGATGTATCGTGAATGCCTTTAGCCATCAATGAAAAGCGCTGACCCGGCTTTTGTAGAGGTTTAGCGGTAACAATATTTACAGTTGCACCAAGGCCACCTGTTGGTGTATCCGCACGCGCTGTTTTCATAACTTCAAGTGAACTAACGCCTTCAGATGATAAGTTCTCAAAGTTAAATGAACGCGTAAAACCGGTGCCTGCCATTTGACGGCCGTTAAGTGTTACAAGGTTAAACGATGGGCCAAAACCACGTACGGTAATTTGGCTACCTTCACCGTTTGAGCGACTTACCGATACACCCGTAATACGTTGTAGCGATTCAGCTAAATTAGTATCTGGAAATTTACCCATTTCTTCAGCAGAAATGGCATCAACCACGCCTGATGCGTCACGCTTTACATCCATTGAACGGATTAATGAACCACGAATACCTTTTACTTCAATAACTTCTAGTTCAGGTTCGGCAGTATTTTCTTGCGCAGCATAAGCGAAGTTAAATGTGCTTGCAGCGATGATAAGTGACACAGAAGCCGCTAGTGGGCTTTTTTTAAACTTATTTGTGTTCATAATTGCTCTGCTTTTACTTAATTTGTTACGGTAAGTAGGTACTTTTAATTTAGTACCTACCACTGAATTAGGGTTTATGGGTTAGCGATAACCACATTGTCGATACGATAAACTGCACCTTCACCTGTTCCCCACGCTGGGAAAACCATCAGTACATTGATATCGCTAATGTCTAAACCTGCATCAAATAATGATTGCACTGTAAACGTGTATGTTTGCCATTGCCCAATAACCGGTACTTCACCTTCAACGCTTTGTGCAAGAGGAAGCTCTACCGCCGTTGCTGCACCTGTTGACTCAATTTTAAATGTCCACACTGAGTCAGGATCATTTGGTGGTGTCACCATTTTCATTTCAAATTGCACAACACCATTTGCTAATATTGCTGATGCATCAAAAGAAACACCTTCGTCAGCTAAAAAGCCCATTACTGTTGGTGTAGCACCAATAACAAACTCAGCCACTGTGCCGTGTTCAGCATCGTCAGTTTCTTCAGTCGGTGTAGAGCCACCACAACAGTCCCAAATACTCCACATATCTGCGGCTGTATCTTGGAAAATAGTGATTTCATCGCCTGCTGATGCACTCGGATCGTACATTTTAGCGTTATCAACACGGTAAACCGCACCTTCACCTGTGCCCCATGCTGGGAATATCATCACTACATCAATGGCACTAACATCTAAACCTGCGCCCGCTAAGTCAGCGAATGTAAAGGTATAAGTTTTCCACTCACCAGCAACGGGTGCATCGCCAGCATCGGTTAATGGAAGCTCTACCGCTGTATCGCCTTCATTAGATTCAATCTTCATTGTCCAAACAGCTGCTGGATCATTTGGATTTGACATTACTTTTACATCAAACTGTAGTACACCATTTTCTAAAATACTTGTTGCATCAAATGGTTTACCACTACCACCGGCTGAGGTGCGAGTATTAAAGCCCATTACAGTGGGTGCTTCGCCAATGCTAAACTCTGCGGTTAAACCGTGTTCTTCATCATCTACTACCTCAATTGGTGTTGAACCGCCACAACAATCCCACATTGGCCAATCTAGATTTTGTCCGTCTGTGAATAGGTCAACTTCTGGGCTTCCAGGTAAATCACCTTCAATCGCAACATTGGTAATTAAATATTCAGCGCCTGCACCTGTTTGCCATGCTGGGAATACCATTAATACATCAATGGCACTTAAATCTAAGCCTCTTTCTTGTAGTAAAGAAAGTGGGAATGTATAGGTTTGCCATTGGCCAGTAACAGGAGTAACACCTTCATTACTATCGCTAAGGGCTACATCGCCGGTATTAGGACCACCATCACCCGCTTCGGCTTTTAATAACCAAGTAGTTGAAGATGTTGGTGGCGTTACTACTTTCATATCAAAGGTGAGTCGACCATTTAAATCAAGTAGAGGTGATGCATCAAATGGAGATGAAGTGCCAGTAAAATCATCAGGGAAGTGACCACCGCGGGTAGAGAAACCAAGCACAGTCCCGTTATTATCGTTAATGTTAAACTTAATTACGTCGCCTTTGTCAGCGTCAGTAATGGTTTCTGGTGTTGTTCCACCGCAACAATCCCATGCGATCCAGTTGGCATTTAAGCTGCCATCAAAAATATCAAGATTCTTTGCAACACCATCACTTGGCGGGGTAGGTACAGGGGCTTTACCTTCAACAAGTGCATCTTCTAGGCTATCGTAACCTGGGCGTACTGTTTCACAGCCTTTACCTGTGGTTGGGTTAGAGGCACATTCGTAAACACGCACGTAATCAATTTCAAAACTTTGACCTTCTGCAAATGCTGCAGCGTCAACGCCTAAGTTATTTACGTTTTCAGGCCAATCACCACCAACAGCATTGTTTAAAATAAGGTAAAAGTCTTTATCAAATGGGGCATTATCCCAATGCGTTGTTAGCTCGCCGCTACCTTGTTCAAAGTATTCAGCAAACCAACCTTTATGCTTTAAGCCAACAGGTTCATCTTTTGAATTGTAACGAACTTCAGAGCGACGTTGAGTGGCGTATAAATAGCCATCTACGTACCAGCGAATTTCGCCTTCTTGCCATTCAATTGCGTAAGTATGAAAATCGTCTGCAGGATTCATCCCTTCAGGGAATGTATACGCTTTACCTGAACTTGAGTTATTTGGCCATTCACGGCCATAGTGAAGTGTGCCATGAATATTAGCTTCAACGGTGCCATCTTCAGCAACTGTTTTTAAATTTACCGCTTCTAAAATATCAATTTCGCCAGAGCGCGGCCAAGTACCATATTCTTCATCGGTTGGCATCATCCAAAAAGCTGGCCAGCTACCTTGACCCGAAGGCAACTTTGCACGCATTTCAAAGCGGCCATAAGTAAAGTCTGCGTTGTAACGGGTGTTTAAACGGGCTGATGTGTATGGTTTTTCTGCGCCTTCTTCTGCAGGTAAGGCGACTATGTTTAGTACACCGTCTTTAATAAAGGCGTTTTCTTCACTGTCGGTGTAACATTGTTTCTCGTTGTTACCACCGCCAGCGCAGTTTAATTCAAAGTTCCACTTGTTAGTATCAATACTAGTGCTGTCAAACTCATCGTTCCATACCATACGCCAGTCAGAGACTGGTTCAGTAGGGTTTACTTTTTCAATATCTGTAGTAGTGGTTGCTGCGTCACCACCACAACCCGCCAGAGATGCTAATGAAATAGCAGCCAAAAGGCGAGTAATGCGTGTTGTTTCAATGTTCATAACTGAACCCCGTTCAACTGATTATTGTCAGAATATAGTGTATTTGTTGATTTTTTCATTTTTGTAAGCGCTTACATTTTTATGTGTGATAAATGTAAGCGCTTACAAATAATATGGGGGATTTTTAACTGGGTCAAGAATTTGTTTAAATAATTTACAATTGATTTACTTTTAACAGGGTGTTTTTGTTAACAGGAACGGTTAAACGCCCAAGTAATGTTATAAATAAAGGTTTAAAAGGTGTACATGGGCGTTTTCATTAGCCGTATTGCTATTTTTTAAATGGCATTATTAACAATTGCCACAATGATGAATTTTGTGCGGGGTTTGGGTATTGGCTCAAACCAAGTGCAATACGTTTATCAGGCTGGCTTGCCTGTGATTTATAGCTGCCAAAAAGTCTATCCCACCAAGTTACACTAAACCCAAAGTTACTGTTTGTTTCTTCGGGGCTTTGGCTGTGATGTATGCGGTGCAGCGCTTGGGTGATAAGGATGAGGCGCAGTGGTTTTTCTATTGCGCTTGGCAAGCGAATATTTGCGTGGTTAAACAGTGCTAACCCATTGAGTGTTATTTCAAATATAAGTACTGCAATGGCGGGCACGCCAAGAGCAGTTATGGCGGCAAGCTTTATCAATATGCTAAGACCTATTTCAATAGGGTGAAAGCGCAGCCCAGTGCTTGTATCTACGTGCGCATCAGCATGGTGAACACGGTGTAAACGCCATAAAATTGGAATTTTATGAAATAATCTGTGTTGCCAATAAATCAGTACATCTAGTAACAGCAGGCTAAGTATAATTGCTACTGAAAGAGGCATAGTTAGATGATTAAACACACCGATACTATGTTCTTGGTTATAAAGCGCGGCGGCGGTTAACCCTAAAGGAACCGCTAACCGAGCAATCACTGAAGAGGTAAATACAAGACCAAAATTCGCAACCCAACGTTTAGTGGCTTTTATGGGCGATTGCCGTGCAGGGGCTTGCCACTCAAGCAGCATCATTATGACTAAAATACTTACAAAACATCCAAGCCGCCACCATAATTCGTTATCCATTGGTAGCCTCCGTTTTACTGATATTAGCTTCTTGTTGTTTTAATGTGTGATAACCGCCATAAATACGGGTGAAAATCGTTATGGCGCAAGCTGCAGCAAATAAGCTGGCCATTATGGCAAAGTGCTGCGGCCAAATACAAAAGGCAACAAATAAGGCAATGGTTTCTGTGCCTTCGGTTAAGCCATTTAAGTAGTAAAAACTTTTATATTTAAATTGTGGTTTGTCGAGTTTAAATTTTTCAGCGGCAATCGCAAAGGCCAAAAAGCTGGAACCGGTACCTATAAAAGTAGCCAGTAAAATAGCACCTGCAATGGCATTTTGTGCTGGATTAGCCAAAATAAAGCCCAGTGGAATCGCTGCGTAAAATAAAAAGTCGAGAGTAATATCTAAAAACCCACCCGCGCTAGAACTTTGATTAGCATAGCGGGCTAATGCGCCATCCAGTCCATCTAAAATTCTATTCAACGCAATGGCGATTAATGCGCCATACCACATTTCAAAGGCAAGTAAAGGCACGGCAAACATACCCACTAAAAAACCAAAAACAGTGAGTTGATTAGCTGTAATGCCGCTTTTATTAATGAGCATAACAACCGGTGTTAGTAGTGGCTTTATAATGGGGGTAACAAATTTATCTAACATACGTATTGCCTTGAATATGAGTCAGGTTTTAAGCATCAGTGCCTAAACTAATCACTTTGCCAGCTGTTGCCTCGGCGTCACTGTGGTCGTGTGTAACCATAATGGCAGGCAATTTATGCTCGTGTATTTGACTAAACACCAGTGCGCGGGTATCAACACGCAATTGGGTGTCGAGTTTACTAAAAGGCTCGTCGAGTAAAATAGCTTTAGGTTCGCTGAGCAACATGCGTAGCAGTGCAACACGCGCTTGCTGCCCACCAGATAGACTGTCGGGATGGCGGGCTGCCAATCCTGTTAAGCCAACTTGTTCTAGGGCGTGGTCTATTTTTTCAAGACGCTGCTTTTTATTGCCTTTGGGCATAGCAAAGGCAATATTTCCTGCCACTGTTAAATGCGAAAACAATAAAGCGTCTTGGTAGAGCACCCCAATATGGCGTAAATGCGGGGGGGTGTTATCTATATTTTGATCATTTAGCCATACTTCGCCTTGTGCCCTAAAGTCTTTGGGCAAACAGCCTGTAAGCCAATTTAATAAGCTTGACTTGCCACTGCCCGATGGCCCCATAATGGTGAGTATTTCGCCGCCATTTACTTGCTCGTTTAAGCTTAGTAACAGCTCGCCTTGACGATAAAGCTGACAATCTTTGATGTGTAATGATGACTGCATTAAATAGCCTTAATGGTTTTATAGTTAAGCGCGCGCTTTAAAAAAGTATTTAGGTAACACCCATGCCACACCAAAACCAATTAGCGGCAACGCCATTTGAAAAATGGCGTAAACTGCACTGGTGCGCCTGCTTGCGCCATTAGCAAGGGTTACGGCTTCGGTGGTAATGGTACTTATACGCCCGCCACTGGCTAAAAGTGTAGATAAATATTGGCCAAAACTAATCGCCAGTCCAAGCGCTATCGCGATTAAAATAGGGGCGAATAGTTGTGGCAATTTAACCTGTAAAAACACCTTGCAGGGACTTGCCCCCAAGCTTGCGGCAACGCGCGCTAATCGAGGGTCTAAACGCCTGTAACTATCGGCAATAGATAAAAAAACATACGGTAAAACAAATAAAACGTGCACAAATATCACATTAAAAAAGGCATGCTGGCTATTGAGCAGTTGTTGTAACCACACAATACCAAATAAAAACGCAATACTGGGCACTAATAAAGGAAGATAAATAATTAACTGTGTCCATTTCGACATGGGTTTCGCGTTTAACTGCTCGGCTTCTAAGCACAGCAATACCATAGTGATAGCAAACAGCGTACTTATTCCCCCTATTATTAAGGTATTAAACAAGGGAGTATGTATTTGTGTAAATGCATGTTGAAAATGCAGAAATACCACGCTTGAGGGCACGGTATCCGGAAAACGCCAATAGCCCGCTATTGACCACATCACTAACCCAATTAGCGTAGCAACAATAAAAATTAAAATTAGACTCGTGAAAACATAAGTAAATGTGCAGATCAATTGATGTGCATACTGGCGGCGGCCATTAATAAGTGATTGCTTAAAAACTAGAGCAATGATTTTTTCAAGCAATAGCCACGTTAAGAGTAGTCCAACAGTGACCGCTAATTGTAACAGGGCACCCGCCGAGGCTTTTATTCGCAGGTTTAAATCTACATCGTTAAACCAGTGCATTATAGCAACGGCTAAAGTGGGAGGGGTATTTGGGCCAAGAATGAGTGGCATTTCAACGCTGGCGCTGGCATAAGCAAGTACTGCAAAAATAGGTAAACGTAACAGTGGGTATAAACTGGGTAGCACCACTTTAAAAAACGCCACCATAGGGTAATAACCTAAATTAACCGCAATTTGATGCTGCTTGCGTAGCTTTTTACCAAGTTCGGGTTGCGCCAAAACACCCAATGCAATCAGTAGTAAAAAAGGTAACTCTTTAAGCACAAGCCCAATAATAATGCTCCAGCCAAAAGCGTCGTAAGGTAACGCGCCTTCTGGCGCTAATTGCCAGCCAGTTAACCATGGAGAAACTAAACGAGTAAATAACCCCGATGGTGCAATTAAAAAACTCACCGCAATCGCGGCAGCGGCATGCGGAATAACCAATATTGGACTTAAAATATATTCAATGCGTTTAAGCCACGCACTATTAAAAAACGCGCCAAGCATAAAGATCATCAGCATAAACGCGATTAAGGTACTAATAAGCCCTGTTCGTATGCTCAGCCCTACCATGTGTGTTAATCCAGGCGTTTGCCATAATGCGTTAAATCCTGCTAAGCCAATATTTGTTTCATTGAGTGCCGGCGCCCAACCAAAGGCAGGTAAAAGCACGCCGATTCCCCCCCCTAAAACGGGTAAAGTAAGCAATGCGACCAAACAGTAAGGACTTATTTTGACCAAAAAGGTAAATAGGCTATTTAAAGTGGGTACTTTATTCATTGACTTACCCCATAGCGCGTTTGCCAACCTTGCATTATGGCATTAACCCAACTTGGGTGAGGCTCACTGAGTGTGCGTTTTATGCTATTAAAGGGCAGCGCACTTGGGTGCGGTTGTGTGGTTTTAAATAAGGCTTGTTGCTGGGTATTTAGCATTGATTGGATCAACACGGTTTTATCGCCCCAAATAGTGGGCTTTTGTTTATGAGCTTGCGCTTGAGGGCTTAATAAAAAATTAGCGACTAACTGTGCGCCTTGTGCATGGCTTGCATTATACGGTATTGCTACAAAGTGGGTGTTACTTAAACTGCCATCATGCATAGCATAACTGCGGGTGCTGGTGGGTAAATCAAAGCGTTGTACTGCAGCGGGCACTTCTGGCGCTGAAAAGGTAAACCCGATACTAAGCTCAGTATCGTCAATTAAGCGGCGCATTTGTGCGCCACTTTGCATAAAATGTTTGCCGCTGCGCCAAAGCGTAGGGTGTAATTTATTTAAAAATACCCACAAAGGGTTGAGCACCTCAGTGGTGTTTTTATCTGTAGCTGGCTGGTTTAGCTGTGCTTTTAATTCATCATCGCTGTTATTATGTAGTACCACTAAGGCATATTTTAAAAAGCTCATGCCTAAAAAATCAGGTGGCTTTGGGTAACTAAAACGCCCAGGATTTTGCGCGCTCCAAGTTAATAACTGGTGTAGGGTGGTGGGTAATTGATTCGTTGTGCTGCCATCTATTGCTAGGCTGTCGTAATAAAAAGTGAGCGACGCTTGCCCCCAAGGCGCTTCCATCCCGTTTGTAGGCAAACCAAAATCAAAATTTACCGCGGGGTTATTATTAGGATCGGTTAATGCAAAATTTGGCAACGTCTGGGCCCAGTCTTTAAGCAGCAAGTCATGCTTACTCATAGCGGCAAAGTTAGCGCCATTGATCCAAATTAAATCGACACTGCCTTGAGCGTGATTATTGGCTGATTTTTCTGCTAATACCCGGCTTACTGCTTCGCTGGTATCGCTTAATTTTACATGCACTAATTCAATATCATATTGCGCTTTGACCTGCTCAGCCACCCATTGAATGTAGGCATTTATTTGCGGATCGCCGCCCCATGCATAAAAATAAACGGGTTGGTTTTTACCTTGGCTTTGGATAGTTTGCCAGCGAGTATCAGAAAAAGAGGTTGCAAGGGCTTTAAAGTTAACAATTAAAACAATGCACAAAGCAATACTCAAAAAACAGTATCGGCTGAGTATTTGTATTGGCTTAACGACGTGCATTTAAATCCCAGTTGTAATCTAAAAATTTAATTTTCATGTCATTATTTTGCAGCGCTTCTTGTTGAGCGGGTAGCAGTTTTAATGCATCAGCGTATTGTGCTAAAAACGGGTGTAATGTGTTTGCTCCTTTAAAGCCTTGTTCAAAATCACCGCCGTACCATTTAAAAATAGACGATACATTTAAAGTATTGCCTGTTGCCATGTTGCGGGTGTTGTCTGACAAAAAACGAACAGTTTGCTGGTGTAATTGCTCTTCTAGTTTATCTGCCGAGTAGGCTTCTTCACGAAGTGCAGGGCAACCAATGCTGGCGCAGTTTACTGCAAAGTGAATACGCGGGTCGTTGTATTTACCACTACCACGAATTAACTCATGCTCTATATCATCAAGGCTGCGTGTTTTACCTAGCAGCGAAATAAACTCTTTACTCCACGGTGAACTAAAAAAGCTACCTAACTCTTTGATTGATTCAATATTAGGGTACTGCGTTAATATTAGTTCAACGGTAAAGGCATTATAGGCATTAATTAAAAACGCCAACTGTTTGTGTTTACCCCACGTGTTAAATTCACCTGGTGTGATGGCTGTTAACGTATTTAAATATGCTTTTAATTGGGTATGCTCGTGTTTAATTGCAGCGTAATCAACCTCAGTGCTGTGCCCATGATTAATAGCGACCACATGTTTAGTTAATAGCGTGTTCCAACTATCGTGCAAGTTTTGTGCACTACTTTTAAACGCCGTGACCAGTAGTGCACTTAAAACTAAAAACTTCAATAACGTATACAAAGGCTTAACCTCGGCGCCATGCATGGTATTTTTCAAGCATGTTTAAAACAGTTTGTGGAGCATGGTTACGTTTCCATTCACCAGCGGCATATTTGTTGCCTTCTGCCCATGTTGGGTAGCTGTGAATTGTGCCTAGAATTTTATTAAGGCCAAGGCCGTGTTTCATGGCTAAAACAAATTCAGCAATTAAATCGCCTGCATGCTCAGAAACCACAGTAACTCCGAGTATTTTGTCTTTTCCTTTAGGGGTGATCACCTTAATAAAGCCATTATTGGCGCTCTCAGTAATGGCGCGGTCTAACTCTTCAAACTCAAAGCGGGTGATTTCATAGTCTATGCCTTTATCAATCGCTTCTTGCTCGTTTAGGCCTACGCGCGCGACTTCTGGATCAATGAAGGTGGTCCATGGAATAACACGGTAATCTACTTTAAACTTTTTAAAGTGGCCAAATAAGCCATTAACCGCCGCGTACCACCCCTGATGAGCCGCAACGTGAGTAAACTGGTACGGGCCTACAATATCGCCTGCGGCAAAAATATTAGGGTAGAGTGTTTCTAAGTAGTCGTTAGTTACTATGGTGCGATTAGTTTCTATACCAAGCTCTTCAAGGCCATAGCCTTTGAGGCGTGCGCTTCGGCCAACGGCACACAGTAGCTCATCATATTCAATATCAATTTCGGTGTCGTTGTGTTTCACTACGAGGTACTTTTTACCCTCGCGTGCTTCACAGCGCAGCGCTTGGTGTGAGGTTAAAATATTAACGCCACTATCGGTCAGTGATTGGTGTGCAAAAGCTGACACTTCAACATCTTCTTTAATCATAACGCGCTGAGTCATTTCAACTTGCGTCACACTTGAGCCTAAACGGGCAAAGCTTTGTGCAAGCTCACAACCAATCGGGCCGCCACCTAAAACAACCAGTTTTTTGGGCGCTTCGTCGAGCTCGGCAAATTTGCTCCATAAAGTATCGCTGGTAACGTAACCGGTTTCTTCAATACCTGGCAGTGGCGGTACAAACGGGCGAGCATCGGTGGCAATAACAAGTGTGCGAGCGGTAAGAGTTTGCGTGCTGCCATCGTTAAGTTTAATTTCCACTGTCCACGGGTCAATCAATTTTCCATAGCCTTTTAAAACCTCCACACCTAAATTTGTGTAGCGCCCTATGCTGTCGTGCGGGGCTATATCAGCAATCACTTGATGTACACGTGACATTACTTTTTTAAAGGAAAACTGCGGTGTAGTGTTTTCAAGGCCATAGTTTTCGCCATGGCGCATTTGCTGTGCTATTTTTGCACTTTTAATAATCGCTTTACTAGGCACACAGCCAGTGTTTAAGCAGTCACCACCCATTTCGCCGGCTTCAATTAAGGTGACTTTGGCTTTTACTGCGGCGGCAATATAGCTGGTAACTAAGCCGCCTGCACCCGCGCCAATAACAATCATGTTACGGTCGAATTTTTTGGGCTTAGTGTAGTTTTTATAAACCCGTCGTTTTTTAAATACATTTAAAATCGCTTTCGCAATCAGTGGGAATACTCCTAATAGAGCAAATGACAGAATTAAATCTAGTGACAAAATGCCCGATAAACGCTCAATTTGTGCAAGTTGAGTACCGGCATTCACAAATACAAAGGTGCCTGCCAACATACCAATTTGGCTCACCCAATAAAAAGTCCACGACTTAATAGCGGTTAAGCCCATCAATAGGTTAATTAAAAAGAACGGAAATACCGGCACTAAACGCAAAGTAAAAAGGTAAAAAGCGCCTTCTTTATCTACGCCTTTATCGATAGCAGCTAAACGCTCAGGAAACCGTTTTTTAATGGTGTCGCGTAATAAATAGCGTGACACTAAAAAGGCAAGGGTAGCACCAATCGTTGAGGCAAACGACGCCACCAGTAAGCCTTCTATTAAGCCAAATAATGCGCCTGCGGCCAATGTTAAAATAGCTGCGCCAGGTAAAGAGAGAGCCGTTACTACCACATAGAGTAAAAAGAACCCGCCAATAACTAACAACGGCGATTGCGCTTTGTATTGGTTAAACTGATCCATCGACCCTTTTAAGCCATCGAGTGTAAGCAACTGGTGCAAATTAAAATGAAAGAACATGCCAATACCGGCTGCTGCAATCAATACTAACAATAGTTTTTTAATCATATTATCTCTTGGACTTAAAAGTTATGCGTTAGGGTAAGCTTGGCGTTTATTGGTAATTCAGGAAATGCCAATGTTGCGCCAAAATAGCCGCCTTCAAACACTGGACGCCAGTTATCTTGATTTGTGACGTTGTTCACATCTAATCGCAACTTAGTGCTAGGCGTAAACGCGTAGCTGGTATTGACGTTTAACGTGTATTGGTCACGAATTTTTACTGTTTGTAAAAAATCTAGCGGGTAACTCTTTGTATATAAAGCTGAAAAACCTGCCTGCCATTTCTCATTAATTGAATAACTACCATTAACGCTTAACGATTGCTCAGGAATACCTTGTACTTGGCTATTTGAAGGGGCAAACGCTGTATAACTTGGCGCGCCTATACCATTACCGGCAATAATATCTGGGCGTGAGTTATCAAACGCATCAGCAATTTGCGCCGAGTCTTGGCCAGTTGCAGAGTTATCGTAGCGTGCGTCAATATAGCTATAACCTGCACTTAACCAATATGGGTAGGCGTCGTAAAATACTTGGCCTTCAAAGCCTGAGGTACGAATACCGGTATTGCTGCCATCGCGGTTGCGTAAACTACGGCGCTGGCTAAATAGGGCGCCATCAGCATACCAATCGCTGTTGGTAGGCGCATATTTTAAGCCAAATTCTACCAGCGTGTTTTCGGTTGCAAAGTTTTGCGCACTAATCGTGTTGTCACCACCTAAGGTGTTACCACCGGCCATACTATTTGAAGTCGCTTCGTTGTAACTTGCTGCGCCGTAACTTGTAAAATCAGTATTGAGCTTGTAATTAAAACTGATTTGGCCAGATTGCAGCGTGTCGTTAATGCTATCACTGGCTGCTGTTTGTCCTTGTGGCGCTATGGGATCGTGTGCTTCTACATCATAATAATCAAGGCGGTAACCCACACTGGTACGCAGTTTATTTGTCCACTGTGAGTCATGTTGTATAGCAAAGCCAGTTTGCCAAGAGCGCGAGTCGGTAGTGTCTGATAAGTTAAAATCGCCACTGCCATCGCCGTTTGTATCGTATTGACCACCTGGGGATACAAATACACCGGGGCGCAGCTCAACTAAGCGTGCTTTTTGCGCATCGGTTAATGGAATACGACGGTTTGAAAGTGGACCCGTTAAATCAATTGGTGTGTCGGCCTCGGTGGTAAATTGGCTGTAGCCAAGTACTTTGTTGTAGCGTACATCAAAGGCTAAGATAGTTTGCTGTTCATTATTCCATTGATACGTTAGTTCAGTGCGGTTTTGTGCGGTATCGGCACCATCTATAATTTCAACAAAACTGTTTTGAGCCACTTCATCACGTTTTAAGTGCTGAAAATAACTAATATTTTTAAGCGACGCTTTATCTGAAAGCTCGCGCTTATAAATACTGTGTAATAGGTAAGTAGTGGCTTCGTTTTGGTTATCAGGATCGGTAAGTACCGTGCTGCGATCAATGTTAACTAACCCTGTTGGAGATACAATTGAACCCGCTGCGGGTACTGTGCTGCCGTTTGCTTGAACACCTTGGCCGGTAATGTAAAGACCGTGGTCGATGAGTGCTTGAGTCGGGCGGTTAATACCGGCGTTGTCGGTAAACTCAACCTGATATAGCTCAAAGTTAATATCCCAGCTGCTTTTATCATCAGGCAATACTCGCAGTGCTGCAAAAAGGCTGTCACTTTTAGTCCCTGAGTAATCGTAGTAGCTTCCATGATCAAGGTGTTCATAACTCACACGAAAACCAATTTTGTCTTTTACAATCGGTGCGGTGTAATCAAGCTGAGCGGTGTATTGATCCCAACGACCCGCAGAGAGCTTCGCTTTACCTTTGTGTTCTTCAGTTGAGGCTTGCTTAGAGTGTAAATTAACAAAGCCACCATTGCGCTGGCTTGAACCAAACAATACTGGAGGAGCGCCTTTAACTACATCTATTTGTTCTACCGCGTTAAATGATAGCGGTACACCAAAGCCGTTATTACCCGCTTGGCGACGAGTTCCATCTTGAAAGAGCTCACCTAATTGGCCTCGAATAGTGGGTAAGCTTGGTGCCCCAAAGCCACTGGCGGCATACGTATTAGGGCTCACAGCAAGTACGTCTTGCAAGGTAGTAATGTTAAGTTGTTCTATTAGCTCTTTTGAAATAGGCGTGATTGAACGTGTTATATCTTGCAGTGCTAAATTATCGCCAAAGGGGCCATTTATGGTTGCATCTTTAACAGAAAGTCCTTGAGAATTTAAACTTTGGCCCGCTACTTCAATACGCTCTATGGCATTTTCTGTTACAGGCTTTGTTGTAGCAAAAGCAATAGCGGGTGTATTTAATAAAGCGGCTATAGATACGGCCAAGGATGAATATTTCAAACCTTTTCTCTCTGTAATTGTATGTTGATGGGTATAAAAGACCGAAAGGCTTAAAAATAACTTTCAGCAATTTAACAATATTGTTATTTATTAAAATATTAAAAATAGCTGCTTTGTTAATCGATTTATTAAACAAGCTTAACAGCTATTTACAATTATTATGAAATAAAAGGGAGTTTGTACGGTCTTTATTGCTTATTAGTTTATTTATATCTTTTTTAAGGAAATTTTATGACAGGTTCAATGAATACTGATGTACAAAATCGTTTGCAGTGGTCTTTATTATCGCTTCGGTGTGGGGTGTTTATAGTGATGTAAAGGGCCTGTTTATCTTTCGAGGTTTAATTTGCAGCTGTATGTTTGGCTTTTAGGCAAGGCAGAGCCTATGTGGTGTGGTTATTCCCCATAAATAGGCGATAACGCAGCATAAATGCCAAACAGACCCTGCTCGAAGGGTTCTGCCTAGGGGCGATTTACTCTTTGTTGCTCGGTTTTTACTTAACCCACTAGGCTACAAACCTCGCGCCGCGATTAAATCGCCCCTAGCTTGAACAAATTTAAATCTGCAAAGGTCAACAGGCCCTAGTGGACGCTAGATAAATTTGTAAATCCGGGGCATAGCGCCCGAATTTTTGAACACTTTTATGGGATCAGTGGCTCTACCGATACTATTGCTTATATTTTAGGTGCACTGCAATTATTGCTAGTAATAGCATTTTTGATCGGTATTAAAAAACGTATTACTTACGGTGCTATTTTTATAATGCATGGTTTATCTACGCTTTCTTCATATAATCAATACATTGATGACTTTAATAATTTACTGTTTTTTGCGGCGTGGCCGATGTGGGCTGCGTGTTTTGCGCTTTATTTATTACGCGATCAAGACGTAAAATTTACGATTAAATAATAAAGGCAAAAAAAATGGTTATAAGCGTTAGCCTATAACCAATAAAGTACACAGGGAGTGTAGGAAGTTCTGTTGTACGCAGTAAACGGTTAGTTACCCATTTACTGTGTGTCATTAAAAGCGCTTATTGGCGCTTTTAATCAAATAAAGTGGACTGTAATAAATACTTATTTTTATAAGAGCAAAGCTAATGCCAACTTTTAATTTATTGAAATATATAGCTATTTATTATTTATAAGTAGAGGCTTTGCATAATGCAGGTAAATTTTTCTATATTGCAACGGTAAAGTTTACCGACTTTGCAATATAAAAAAATGGCAAGGCTTTTTAAAACAGAGGGGGAGTTTTAGTATCGCTGATTTAAAAATCAGCGGCTACTTCAAATTCTAAACGTTGATGAGAAATAGGGTGGGTGAAGGCTAAATACTCGGCATGTAAATGTAAGCGCTCTGCCTCCTCACCATAATGAGTATCGCCAACTATCGGGGTATTTAAACCTAATTGATGAGCGCAATGCACCCGTAACTGATGTGTGCGCCCTGTTTTAGGGTATAACTGCAGTCGGGTGGTGTTGTTTTTGCGCTCCAGTACATGCCATGTTGTTAACGACGGTTTACCGGTTTTATAACACACCATTTGGCGTGGTTTATCATCAAAGTCGAGCACAAGAGGTAAATTAATCACTCCGCTATTCTCAGTAATATTGCCCGCCACTAAAGCAACGTAACGCTTTTCAATTGTGCGTTCAATAAACTGTTTTTGCAGCGCTTTATGCGCGCGCTTATTAAGCGCAATAATTAACAGCCCTGAGGTCGACATATCTAACCGATGCACAATAAGTGGGCCAGAAGCCGCGGGGAGCTGAGTTTTAATACGCATGTACACTGAGTCATCAATATTAATCCCTGGCACCGACAAAAATTCAGCGGGTTTGTTTATTACCAGTAAATCATCGTCTTGATAAACAATAGTTAAGTCTTTCCCTTTTGCTGGGTTTGTTAGTAATGGGTTTTCTTCAACATTTAAGCCTTTTAGCATATGACCTAAAATGGGTTGGCATTTACTATAACACGATGGGTAATAATGTAAGTGATGCCTAATTGCTGATTTAGGCGGTGCACCCCACCAAAATTCGGCCATAGCCACTGGTTTTAAATGGTGCTTGTATGCATATTGTAATAATTTAGGGGCGGCGCAATCCCCCGCTCCCGAAGGCGGCGTGTGCTCAGGAAGTTTGGCAAAAATAGCATTCAGATCGGTTACTTCACCGTGTGCATTTAAAAATTGGTATTGAGCAAATAATTTCTTTTGTAGGTTTTTTGAGAGTGTTTTGCGGCGCTTTTTTAATCCGTTAATTTCACCCAGCATAGCTGCTTGGGTTTGCTCAAGCGCTGTAATTTGCGTTTGCCAGTCTTGCTTTAATGCCTGCAGTTGTTTTTTCTCAACAATACTTTGCCCAGCTAAGGTTGTTTTAAGTTGTTCAAAGTCATCGGCATTGAGTTGCTCTTGGCCAGTTTGGCGTTGCTCTTTTCGCTGTTTGCGGGTCACTTGCATGGCTTGTTGTTTGGCTACAAGTTGCTGTTCATAATTTTTACGTGCTGTAGCTAATTGCTGCTCAAGAGCTTGATAATCTTCACTGTTTTCTAATGCCGTAATTTGCGCATTAATGGCGTTAATGATTTGGCTTTGCTGACTAAATACAGCATCGTCTATGTGTTTAAGTGCAACATTAGGTGCAAAATTCAGTTGCTCATCTATGCCCGCTATTTGCCCCGAATAGGCGCTAATAAATCCCAGTTGTTGCGCCTGATTTTGAACGACTAGCACACCAAACATTTTACCCGCATCAATATCATCCGTATCTAAAATAGCCTTATCTAGCTTTTTTAATTGCTGTTGCAATTGCTGTGCAGCGACAACGGCCAAAGGGTGCGGTTTATAATAAAATGGAAATGTAAACTGCTCAGGCAGAGCAAGGGAATCGACGTTTTCATCAAAAACGGTAAAGCAGCTAGCAGGGTTTGACATGGCAGTAAAATTAGCAGTTAACAAAATAATTTCCGAGAGTTTAACATAAGCTGTGCTATGTCACTAAGGATGCGTGCTCGCCAATTTAGACCTATAAAAAAGGCCAACATTTTTATGTTGGCCTTTTAAAATTAAACGCGTTTATAAGTGCTTATTTATTTGCGTCTTTGACTTCTTTTAACTTAGCAGCATGGTCAATTTCAAACGCAGGCATCTCTTTTTTTCCTTCCATTAAATAGTTGTCCATCCAGCGCATTAAACGCAAGCTGTAGTCGTATTGCGCTGCCACTTTACGGTTACCATGACCTTCACCTGGGTAATAAACAAGACGTACATCCTTACCTTGCACTTTCATGTAGCGGTAAAGCTCCATAGATTGTGCAGGGTGAACGCGAGGGTCGTCTTTACCGTGCATAATAAGCAGAGGTGTTTCAGATTGGCCTGCCCAGTAAATAGGGCTGCGCTCTAAGTACCACTGCCATTTATCCCATGGGTATGAACGCGCATGAACTAGGTTCATTTCGTTAGAAATATCAGTAGTACCAAATTTAGACAGTTGGTTGGTGACACCCACAAACATAACGCTTGCAGCAAAGTGTTTGGTTAGTTTTGTTGCGCCCCACGCCGATGCATAACCACCGTACGACCCCCCAGTGATACCAACACGTTTAGTGTCTACTAAACCCATATCAACAAGGTGATTTTTAAAATCAACTAAATCGTCAAACTCTTTACCTGCGTAATCGTTTTGGCCTAATTTTGAGTAATCTACTCCTTTTCCTGTAGAGCCTCGATAGTTAGGATAAAACACCGCATAGCCACGTGCTGCACCCATTTGACCTGGGCGTGAGTAGTTAGTGACCCAGCCGTCTTTATCATGGCTTTCAGGGCCACCGTGTACCGACATAATCAGTGGGTAGCGTGTGCCTTTTTCATAATTTAATGGGTAAACAAGCACACCATCAAGCTCAACGCCGTCGCGTGCTTTAAGGGTAATGGTTTCTTGCTTGGCAAAGCGTTTATCATTTAACCAGCTATTTGAATCGGTTAAACGTGTTGCTTTATTGCTGCGCACAATAAACACTTCGTTAGGGTGTTTTGCGGTATTACCACGAAGTGCGAGTGTTTTATCTGAATCTGAAACACTTAATTGTGAGGCAATAAATTCACCTTCTTTGACTAATTTTTTGTATTTATTAGAGCCCGTTTTAATGCTCGCTACAAAACTTTGCGTGCCTACATTGGCAATAAAGTTAAGTGTATTACGCTTATGCGACCATTCAAAATCAACAACGTGGCCCATAAAGTTAGGTAACCACTCAGTGATTTCAGCGGTTTTAGTGTCAGCAATAAATAAGCGACCCGTTGCAGGATCGTGCTTATCTTCTGCACCTAAAATAGCAATGTATTTACCATCATGCGACAGCTCTGCATCACCTAGCTTGCCTTCAGTTTTAAACGATAAGGTTACTTTATTGCTAGCAATATCAAACAAATGCCACATAGATTTTGTGTATTTATCATCAATCAATGCGGTAGGTTGAGTTTTAACCAGTAGCTTTTCACCATTAGCAGCCCAGTTAACATCACTCACGTAATTATCAACGTTGAGTGCGGTGGGGGTAAGTGGTTTATCCGCTTTAGCTAAGTCAACAATAAAAAGCTGCTTGTTCTTTAAGCCCATTTCATATACTTCAGCTTTAAAGCCAAGTTTTTTAAGTTCTTTTTCTGACTTGTCTGCTGCAGGCATCGCTAAAATAGCGACTTGCTTGTTATCAGGGCTTAACTGATAGCTTGAAATAGAAGTGTCTTTTAAAGCAAGAACAGGTTGTGCTTGGCCGCCATCAACAGGTATTTGGTAAAGCGAAGTATATTTGTCGTCTTTTAATTTCGCTAAAAAGTAAATTGTTTTGCTGTCGTTTGACCATTGTAGGCTTTTAATATTAACTGAACCGGTAATAAAAGGGCGTTCAACACCTTTATCGTCAACAACATAAAGCTCACTGTAATTACTACCATTTTCATCAACGTAAAGCGTGCGAGGTAACGAACGGGTAAATGCAACACTGTCGCCATCGGGGCTAACGGTTGTTTGTATTACCGATTTTACTTTTGGAATGTCTTCAACAGTAATTGCTGATTGCGCAAATGCAACTGAGCTTGAGAGCCCAATTGCTATCGCTAAGCTAGTTTTTAGCATTGTTATTTCCTTTGCTTTATTAGACTTCAGCCATTATAGCAAGGTGTTCTCAATATACTAAAAAATGCGATTAATCCTCAAAAGAGGAGGTTTAATGTTGTAGTTATGCAAAAGCGCGGCTTAAAACCGCGCATAAATCTATAGACTCTTTTTAGGAGGAAGCGCCACGTTTGCAAAAATAAGTCCGGCCACGAGCGACATGAAAATTAAAAACGTTTGCTGACCAATATGATCTGCATAAACAAAGTCTTGGCCTTCAATGAGTGAGTTTAAACCAATATACGTTTTGCTCCCAGGCACTAATACAATTAACCCCTGCATAGCTACAATTGAGGCCGGGGCATTAGCAACCCGGTTAAATAAATTACTGAACACACCAACAGAAAATGCACCAATAAAGGTCCCTAACGTGTAATTTAAATCTAAATAAATAGCAGGCCCAATACTAGTGCCATAAGCTATAAAGCCTGAGGCAATAGACCACATTGCATGTTTAAGCTTTGTTCTAAAGATAACGATTAAGCTACTACACAAAAGTAAAATAGCGAGCCATGCAGTCCACTTTGGTAGCGGCTCAGGTTGTACGAAATCGGCTTGCCCAAAGACCGCAAAGCCAATAGCAAGACCAATAAAAGCCCCAAAATAAAGCTTAAACAGCAACATAAATGAGTCCATCACGCGTGCTGTGCCCGATACTAAGTGTCTGGCTGCAAGTTCAGCAAGGCCAAGTGCAAGGGCTAAACCGGGTATAAACACAATAATGGCAGAGAGTACAATTAATCGAATGTTGATGTGTGCATCTAAATGAACGCTAATAGCACAAGCAAGAATAGCCGACACTATTGCTACTAATGGCTCAAGCATGTGAGCCACACGTTTCGAACGGGCCGACCACAATACAAATAAGTATACAATAAAGGTTAATAACCCAGACCACAGCACGTCATTCCAACTGGTGCCCATGAGCATGGCAAATGCGCCGCCAGAGGTAGCAAAAGCAACACCTGTCAGCACTCCGTTATAAGGGTTTGGGGCATCAAAAATGATATCAAGTTGCTGATCAACTTCTTGCAACGTGAGCTCGCCATTGAGCATTTTATTAACTAAATCGTCGGTATCGGCAAGTGAACCTAAATCGTGATCGCCAGGGTCTACACGGGCAACATGGGTGTATTCATCTTCGTGGCCATCAGTCCAAATAACAAAGGTAACCGATGTTGGCGACATGACAAACGATGATTTAAGACCAAGGTAAGTCGCCACTTCCATTAAATGGGCTTCTAGGCGATAAGCAGGTGTACCGTACTTATGAAGCATTTTGCCCAATTTAACGATAAATTTGCGTTTTTCTGTAAACGTTGCGGTTTTCAAATTTGTTTTGAACCAACTATTAAATAACTAAGCTAAAAATATAGGCAATAATGCTAAAATTGCCCAAGTTTATCTGCGGCGATTTTAAACACAAATCGCCGTCTGTCTAGTCATTTCTCACCGTTATTTTTTATTTTTTTCTGCTATCCATTGCGACATATATTGTGTGCTGCGCATGGTGTGATGTTTTAGCATTTGACCGGTGAAATTTTTTTCCCTATGCGCTTTTAAATCGTTGCTTATAGAGTCAATTTTATTAATTAACGCCGCGCTTAATTTTACTTTGTCGTACAAGGTATTTAGTAGCGTATTGCCAGCTTTTTGTGCAGCTATAAACTCAGCTTGATTGGTATAAATTGAGACAGCAGCGTTTGCAAATTCTTCTGCATTTTGAGTGATAGCCCCAGGCCATGGTAAATGGTTATGCATACCTTCGCTACCTATTGGCGTGGTGACGCTTGGGGTTTGCATGATCATGGCCTCTAAAAGTTTACCTTTAATACCCGCCCCAAAACGCAAAGGAGCTAAGCAAATACGCGCACTTTGCATTACCTCATACGCATCATCGGCCCAACCTTTAATTAAAAAGCCGGTTTTAGGATTATTAAGCGCGGTGGCTTTTGGCGGTGGGTAGGAACCATAAATATGCAACTCTGCCTGCGGTAGTTGTTTGCGGATAAGCGGCCAAATTTTTTGTAAATAGAGTACCGCATCCCAGTTTGGAGCATGTCGGAAGTTGCCAATGGTCATAAAGTGTTGGCGTTGTTCATACGATTTAGTTTGCTCAGGTAAGGCACTTAAATCAACCATAAATGGTAAGTGATGTAACACGCTAGGCTCAACTTTAAACACTTCATTGAGTAGTTCCATCTCATAGCTTGAGATAATTAAGCTAAGATCGCAGCGTAAAATAGCGGCTATTTCACGTTTAGCTATGTCTGATAGTAAATCACTGTGGTTGAATTCACGCTCGCCTTTATGCGCCTCATGGCGTGCATTACGCAGGCATTGTAAATCTTCGGTATCCAAAATTTTAAGTGCATTAGGACAATGCTTATCTACACGCCAGCCAAATTGTTCTTCCATCATAAAACGGTCGAACATAACAATATCTGGGTTGTAGGCTTTAACGTAATCATCAAAACTATCGCAGTTAAGTGCGATGCTTTGACTGGTGATGCCGTAATCGTTCAGATTTACCATGTGCTCGGTAGGTTGTGCAGGCGTAGCAAATTCAACATTCCAGTTTTGCGATTTAAACGCATTAAGTAACGACATCATGTGCGTACCCGCAGCAGACGAATTGGGCTCTGGCCATACATAGCCAATTACCAGCACTTTTTTCATTGGCTAGATCTCTTATTATTAGGGTCTGTTGACCTTTCAAGGTTAAATTTGCAGCAGTCTGTTTGGTATTTAGGCAAGGCAGAGCCTATGTGGTGTGGTTGTTCCCCACAAATAGGCGATAACGCAGCATCAATACCAAATAGGCGCTGCCCGAAGGGTTCTGCCTAGGGGCGATTTACTCTTTGTTGCTCGGTTTTTACTTAGCCCACTAGGTTACAAACCTCGCGCCGCGATTAAACCGCCGCTAGTTTGAACAAATTATAATCCGCAAAGGTCAATAGACCCTAGTTTATTTGCGTGCTTTTTCAGCAGTGTAAATACGCTGCGTTTTATTAAGCCAAAGCACATAACGAAAACGCAGTAGCGATAAGTAAATAGTCGCATAGTTTAACTTATTCGCCTTACTTAAGCATCATTTAGCTGATTTTATCCTTGCTTAACACTTTATGAACAAGGTAAAACGTGTTTATATAGCGGGTAATATTTAACAATAAAAAAGGATGAAAACATGAATGCTTTTAGGCTATTTATTGCCTTGGTAGGCTGCATTGTTTTATTGCCTGCAAGTTATGCAGAGCAAGGATATCAAACCCCTTCACCGGCGCTTGCTGCACTCGTAGATGCTAAGTTAGCACCAACTAGCTCTTTATCGAATGATGGTCAGTGGCTTGCTCTGTTTGAACGCAAGCGTGTTGTGTCGCTTGATGAGCTGGCCAAAGAAGAATTTAAGCTTGCGGGAATTAAGCTTAATCCTGCTAACTTTTCACGCTCACGGGTAAGTGCAAAGTACAGCGCGTTAGAGCTTAAGCATGTTCAAAGTGGAACAGTAATAAACGTTAATAATTTGCCTCAGGGGATTATTCGCTCGCCGCGTTGGTCAGCAAATAGCGAACATTTAGCGTTTATTGTTGAACAACCGGATAACGCACGGCTATGGGTTTATAGCGTTAAAACCAAACAAGCTAAGCAGTTAAGTGAGCTTGCACTTAATTCTGTACTAACTGCTACACCTTATCAGTGGTTACCCGATAGCACGGCGATTGTGGCTAATTTAGCGGTAAACTTAGACAAACCAAGATTAACCAATGATACTCAAAGTACAGTGCCGGTTATTCAACAAAGCACTGGCGAAAAAGCCCCAGCAAGGACTTATCAAAACTTATTGACCAGCCCGTTTGATGAAGCACAATTTAAATTTTATGGTCAAGGTCAATTAGCGTATATCACGCTTGATGGTAAAGCACAGCCGATTGGCCGTGCCGGTTTATTTAAATCGTTTTCAATTTCGCCTGATTCAACCAATATTTTAGTCGCGACCATCGACGAGCCATTTTCGTATCAAGTCCCTTACAGTCGTTTTGCAACTACATGGCAAATATGGGGAATGCGTGGCTATGCATTAGTAGAGCTGGCAAAGCAACCCCTTGCCGACAACATTCCACAAGGCTACGACAGTGTACGCACCGGTCGTCGTGATTTTGAGTGGCGAGCCGATCAAGGTGCTGAAGTCATATGGGCCGAGGCGCAAGATGGCGGTGATATGAAAACTGAGGTTGAATATCATGACTACCTTTACAGTTTACGAGCGCCATTTAAACGCGACCCTAAATTATTTGCCAAAGTAGAGCGTCGTTTTGCTGGCATACAATGGGGTAATGATAATATTGCCATGCTAAGTGATTGGCGTTTTAGTGATCGACAAGTGCGCACTTATGTAATTCAACCACGTAATGCCGATAGTAACCGCGTGTTATTTTCAGAGCGCAGTTATAACGATGCCTATAAAGATCCAGGGAGTGCAATTTACGAGCGTAACGATTTAGGTGTTAGCGTAATAAAAGTTGTTGGCGGACGTTACATCTACTTACGTGGCGATGGCGCGTCTGAGCAAGGAAACATTCCTTTTTTAGATCAGTACGATGTTAAAACGAATAGCACCAAACGTTTATGGCAATCAGCAGCGCCTTATTACGAGCGTGTCCGTGCATTGTTAGATGATGAAGGCACAAAATTCATTACTATTCGTGAGTCTAAAACGCAGCAGCCAAACTTTTTCATTCGCGATTTAGATAAAGGCTCGCTAACACAGCTTACTCAGTTTGAGCACCCTTACCCTGCATTTAAAGGCGTAACCAAAGAGCAGTTACGTTATACCCGCGATGACGGTGTTGAGCTTTCAGGTACGCTTTATTTACCACCAGGATATGACAAAACACAAGGGCCATTACCGGTATTGATGTGGGCATATCCACTTGAATATAAAGATAAAGCAGTTGCATCACAAGTGCGTGAATCTGAATACGAATTTACCTACATAGGTTATTGGGGCCCTATGCCTTACCTTGCGAAAGGGATTGCGGTGTTTGACGATCCTAAAATGCCGATTGTAGGCGTTGATGGCAGTGAGCCAAATGATCACTTTAGAAAACAGCTGGTTTCTAGCGCTAAAGCAGCGGTTGATGTACTGGTTGAAAAGGGCATTGCCGATAAAGATAACATTGCTATTGCAGGGCACTCTTACGGTGCGTTTATGGTGGCTAATTTATTAGCACATAGCGATTTATTTAAGGCAGGTATTGCCCGCAGTGGTGCGTATAACCGCACATTGACGCCGTTTGGTTTTCAGGGTGAAGAACGTGATTTTTGGCAAGCACAAAGTGTGTACGCAAACATGTCGCCGTTTTTCCATGCTGAAAAAATTAACGAACCTATGTTAATGATCCACGGTCAAGAGGACCCTAATTCAGGCACTTTTCCAATGCAAAGTGAGCGTATGTATGCTGCACTTAAAGGCTTGGGTAAAGAAGCGCGTTTAGTGATGCTTCCTTACGAAGCTCACGGTTACCGTGCCCGTAAAAGCTTATTACATGTACTGTGGGAGCAAGAGCAGTGGCTTGATAAGTATTTGCTTTTAGATAAAGAAGCAGATACTGAAACCACCGAAACGGTTGCAGACGTAAACGTAAATTAATGTGCTAAGAGTTTCGAGCTCGAGGTTCGGCAGCGCGAAATACTGCGCTGCTAACTTGGGCTAAGCTCGTTGCCCGTAGCCCGAGTCTCGACGCTGTTACTTCTAATTTATCGGAAGCTATTTCACCTTTGGCTTTTTCCTTTACCCTTTCATTCATAATTAACACTATTTTTTAATCTATTGCGAGCTTTAAATGATTGATGTAGCTGCACTTGCGGTATTTATTCCTACCTTCTTTTTTGTATCAATTACACCCGGTATGTGTATGACACTGGCCATGACCTTAGGCATGAGTATTGGCGTTCGCCGAACATTATGGATGATGGTAGGTGAACTACTCGGTGTAGCAACAGTCGCAGTAGCCGCGGTATTAGGTGTAGCGAGCATAATGCTTAATTACCCCGATACCTTTGCTATTTTAAAGTGGGTGGGCGGCGCATATTTAATTTATATTGGCATTAATATGTGGCGTGCTAAAGGTAAAATGGCGGTTGATACGCAAAGCACCACCGCAGTGAGTCGTTATTCACTTTTTTCGCAAGGATTTGTTACAGCCATTGCCAACCCTAAGGGCTGGGCGTTTATGATTTCCTTATTACCTCCGTTTATTAACGTAAAACATAGTGTTGCCCACAGTTAGCGGTGCTGGTGGCCATTATTTTACTCTCAGAGTTTATCTGTATGATGATTTACGCAACAGGCGGAAAAAGCCTGCGGTTATTTTTAAGTAGAGGCAACAACATTAAGTGGATGAATCGTATTGCCGGGAGTTTAATGGTGCTAGTGGGGGTTTGGTTAATACTAGGGTAATTTATTGTAGTTATTTAATTAATATAACAACCCTAACTTATATTAGGGCTGTTATGAAACGCTTATTTATCTAGCGCTTTAAGCTCATCAGTTGTTGTTTTTAATTTGAATTCACGATAAAGCATATCTTCATCATTAGGGCTTAAATTCTTTCCTGACGTTTCGATTAATTTATCAAATAAAGGCTTAGTATTTTCCATAGTTACAAGCGCACATAACTGTTTCTTTCCATCTAAGCGAGCAAAACCAATTTCTTTAGCAATAGCCCCTACTAAGCTTTGCTCAGCTACCTGTTTACTTATTTGCGTAAATGATGAATTAGTCGTCGTTGAGTCTTGCTGTTGGGTTTGTTTGTTTATTAGTGTATCCATTACTTGCGCTTTAGCACTAATTTGAGTTGCTAGATCGGCACGTGCATTGGCAATAGCTTGTGCTCTACTTGCAGCCATATTTCCCGTCCATACTACACAGCTAGATGAAGCCAAACCGCCCTCGGGTGCTGTAGGTTGTAAAACCCAGCTTGGAACAGAATCGTTTTCAGCAAGAGGTTGAGACTTTTGTGGTGTTGTACCACATGCTGTAATAACTCCAGCAACTGCCAATATTAAAAGTTTATTTCGCATGATTTACTTCCTTATTGTTAAGGTTCCATTGTTCTAAGTTTTTTTGATATTGAATATCTAATTTACTTACCTTTTGTAAGTACTTTTTTGTTTCGTCGTACGGTAAATTATTTATAAGTTGTGCGTATACACCTTCGCTATCTAATTGGTTTATTAAGGCTACCGCTTTATTTATATTCGTACTTCTATTTAAGTTAAATGCTTTAGCTACGTTACCAGCGCCAGTATTATAAGCTGCAATGGCACAATATCTTCGGCTTATGGGATTATTAATTTTGCGCAAATATCGAGTCGTTAAAATGTCTAAGTACCCAGCACCGTAAGTTATATTAGTTTTTGGGTCGAATAATTCTTTAGCTGTAGGAGCTATATCCTTTTTAAATTGTTTGCGAGCAACATCTAAGCCTGCTGAGTTTGGCACTATTTGCATTAATCCAAATGCTGGAATATGCGATTTTGCATTAGGATCAAATGACGACTCAGCATGTGAAATAGCTAATAGTAAAGATAATTGGTCTTTAGAAAACTGGCTATAATAAGTAACAAAAGGCGCTACTTTTTTTTGTAAATAAGTATCGGGTAGAGCGAAAGTATGCGACTTAATGCGTTTGTAGGTAAGGTTTTGCTCTTTTGTTTTTTTTAGCGCATTATTTAAATTACTAATACGTTGTTCTTTTTCTTTGGTAAGCTGCTCTTTTTGGATATCAATTTGTGATTTAGGTAATTGCTCGTTTTTATCTAAACTACTCAATGATTGCTCGTGTTGAGAAGTAATTTCATTAATTAATGCGACTTCGCTTTCATGTTTGTCTGGCTGTGCTTTTATATCAACTTTTGCTGTTTTTACTGCTTTATCGAGTAAGCTAAGGTCTTTAAAAATATCAGTTAAAACCGGCGATAATTTAACATTATTTAACAATTGATTTGTTGTTAATGCTTCTTCTTGAGAAGTCGCTTTTAGTCCTGTTTCATTTGAGTCTTCAAGTGTTTGTACAGTCACGGTCGAATTTTGTTCATCAATAATAATACGTGTTTTTTTATCCGCACTATATTCAACACGTTCTAATAATGAGCTTTGTACAGGTCTTGACCAGTTTTGCAATAATCTATCTCTAAATTTATCGTATTCCTCGAGATATGCTTGTCTGAATGCTTGATATTCCAACTGATGATCGTTTTTAAAAGTGGTTTGTTTTGCAAGTTGCTGTTTTTTAAATTCTTCGAACGTCGGCGTGGTAGCCCCGCTGTAAGCACTAAATAAAGCAAAAAATAATAAAGTGTGACGCATTTTTTATCCTTAAAAATAAGCGTTAAATTCATACTTGGTCAGTAATGAATCAGAGATGTATTCACTAGATAGCTCAGATACTGCATAAAATGTAGCCGCAGTGTTAGCAAGTATCTCGGTTGTTTTAGCTAAGGCTTTTTCGTCATCTTGAGTAAGCATTAACTCATCAAGTTTAAATAAAGCTTTTTGCGTTTCATCAAGTAATGGTGCGTAGTTACTAAAGCCAACGCTAAGGTTCAAAAACATACCTTGAGCATTTAACTGTTTTGACTGCATATAATATTTAATATTATGAGAATCAAAATAAAATTCGTTACTTGATTTTATAACATCGCTTAAACTATTAACTCTGAGCATTTTTTTATTAAAAGGTATTAAGGGTGTAAATTCCGGTACCATAGCTTTATCGTATTTTAAGCTATGTACGGCGATGCCGACTATACGAGTATTTTTATTAATAAGTGTGAGTAAATATTTCGTATTTTTGTAATACCTATATTCGTAATCAGTATTCAAAGATGATGTTTTAATTACTTGCGGAATACCTATTTTTTTTTCAGCGTAAGGTAAGTAGTTGCCAATATCTAGCGCAGTAATCTTTTTTTCTTCGATTTGGTTCGTAAAGTGAGTAATGAATCCGTTGTACCCTTCAATTATGAGTGCTTTACTATCGGCCCAATTTCCAAGACCCATTAAAGTAACCATAAGTAAAATAAAGTAACCTTTCAATTTAGCTAACAAAGATTTATTTTCTTCAGTGTTAGCCTCAGGCTCTAAGTTATTTCCTACAGACATTTTCATCCTTAAAATATAGTTTATCAGTGTTAAATATAACTGTTTAAAACATGGCTTAATATAATCGCTAATAAGAATCGATAGCAGTATTTTTTAACTTTACAATGCTATTTATTAAATTAGTTGTGCTGTCTTGATTGGCTAAATGAATTAACTCGGTTTTTGAGCGTTTAGAGTAGCTCAAACCTTTTCCTTCAAAACGTTGTTGCCAAATAGACTTTTTGCTTTGTGTATCTATTTGAAGTTTTAACTGTGTAATTACAAGTTTACTTTGTGCTTTTATTATCGAGTTTTTAACTAAATAGGTCACTTCGCAAGCCGAGTTTGTTAATTTATATCCATGCTGTAAAAGTTGCTCAGTGAGTAACTCTGTAAGTTGAGAGCTATTTTCGCCCGTTACTTTTAAGCAACTATTTTTTGCGCCTAGCATTGCTTGTTGTTGTTTTATTTTTTCTTGTTGGCCTTCTTCAAGATCGGCTTTACTAATTGAAATAGCTGCATATACAGTACAGTTAATAGGGTCTACATAACGATCATATACTTTTGCGCTTTTTAATAGCTGATTGGTTTGAGACTCAATCACCGATTTGTAATCAGAATGGCTTACTGTGCTTGATGAGGTGTTTTTAATTATTTCTTTCACTGAAATATCAGTACTTAGTAATTTTGCGAGCTCTTCACGCGCATTTTTAGCTGACCGACGTTCATCAATTGTTTTTAAACCAGAGCATTGTGAAGAGCCTGAGCTAGCTAATTTTTCATCATCAACAATATCTATTCCTACCCACTTAGGCTGGGCATTCTTTGCATAGTATGAGCTGCAACTACAATGTGATGCTGCATTAGTAAGGAAAGGACTTAGCGCTATTGCCGCTAATAGTAGTGAGGATGTTCTAGTAGTCATAGTTTTACCAACAGCAATAAGGCCTAACACAAAATTGGTAGGCCTTAACTTAAATTACAAACGGTTTGAAGTTGTTGCTAGAGTTAGCTTTGCGTTATCCGATTCACGCTCGACAAGCCGTGTTTGGCCTTCAATAACAAACTTAAGTTCGTCAACGTCTAATGTTAAGTTGCTCGCTTTTTCATAATATGCTTTTGCTAATTCTAAATCATTCGCTCTTTCTGCGCACACACCATTGTTGTAGTTTATAGCCAGTGATTCTGAATACTGGCTTTGAGCTTTTGCAAAGGTTTTGCAGGCGTGGTCAGGCATGTCTTTTTCTGCAAATTCAACAGCGAGGTCTAATAACTCTTCTGCTTTATCAGTTAAATCTGAATCATCAGATTCCATCAACTTTACATTTTTAGTCACTTGGTGTGGTGCAACATCTTGTTTTAATTCTTCTATTACAGCGGCAAGTGCTCTGCCTCGTAATACAGAGTCAGATGGATGAGGGTCGTCACCTTTACATACTTTACTACTTGATAGGCGTGAATATTGTTTAGTAAAAACAATTTGCCCTGTTTCTACAGATACAGCCTTAGGTTTAAAATTTACTTTCGCAATTTTTTCTGAACACTTAATGGTTATTTCTCTAGACTTCTCACACTTGTACCATTTATCACCTTTTTGTATACATTCACTGTCTTTTTCGTAGTAAGTAGAGGTATCTACATCAGCAGTGTAGTCAGCAGTGATAAGTGTATCTGCGCCTGTAAGTTGACCTAGGCGGGTTCTGTTTTTTGAGTTACTGATATCACTTTCATTAAACCGTTGTTGTTCTATAATTTTACTAAGAGAAGCTTTATCAACAAAGGTAAAGTAAGGTTGGCCATTCACACGAATATTTGCAAGGTTTGTTTCAATTATACCTGTAGCTGCGTTTCTGTTATTTGAAATAACTGCAAGACGCTTCATTTTCTCAGTGCCACTTTCTTTAGCCGCTTTTGTGTATGTAATAGGTAATTCAGCAGTTGTGAGAGAGTTATTTAAAATAGCAATACCTCCATTAATAGTTTCAGTAACTACACAGCCAGAGAGCATTACACTTGATACTAAAGCGATTTTTATTCCCTTTATCATACAATTATTCCTTTATTAAGTTAGTGTTCATTTTTACTTTTTAACACTTGTAACTAGATGGGTCAACCTTATAGCTAAAAACTTTCATTAAAACGGTTCTTTTTTCTTATTTTAAAAAAGGTACAAGGGGGGAATACCTTTACAATTTAAAAAGATGCATGAATTTTATAACTATAATCGAATCTATCTTTACCTAATTTCATGTAAGAAAAACGACTAAAGTGGCTGTTATCATTCTTTAACTTATTGGATAAATTTTTAAGTGGGGTGTACTTTATTTAATAGCATTTTCTACTGGGCAACCACGCTTTCTACATACACCTTCGTTACATAGTTTGCATATTTTACGGGCTTCTATCTGCTCGCTTGTTAGGCTGCTAAGCGCTAGTTCTATCAAACTTAAAAAGCTTTGTTTTTGTTCATCATTAAAGCTATTTAGTATTTTAGAGGTGCTGTTTCTCGGCTGTTTAGTACTCTTTTAACCCTTTGACTTCCTTTATCAGTTACGTATAAAACAACAGAGCGAGCATCCTTTACCGATTTACGCCTCTCTACAAGCTCTTCTTTTTCAAGCGTATTTATTAATCTAACCGCACCAGAGTGCGTTAAGCCTAAAACCTTGCTCAGTACATCTATGGTTTCATTTGGGTGGTTGTAAATAGTGAAGAGTGCCGATTCGTGGCTTAAGCTTCGCCCGCCTAATTCGGCAATCTGCTTTTTCAATGTCATTAGAAACAAAAGTGGTAAACGTGCCGATTAAATTTGATATGTATTTTTCATTTTTCATTAATTCAATTGTATGTGATTCGATCACATAAATATAGTGACAAGTTAAGTACGCTCGTTTATTGTGTGATTCAGTCATGTATATCAATTAAATAAAAAATGATTCAGAAACATTACGTTATACAAAAAAGTTTAAAACTATATTAGATAAAAAAAATGGCCTAAATAGATGAAGGCGAAGGCGATCCTATTGTGTTTTTACATGGTAATCCTACATCTAGCTACCTTTGGCGAAATGTTATGCCATATTTACAAGGAAAAGGGCGTTTAATTGCTATCGATATGATTGGATTAGGAGATTCGAAAAAGTTAGATAACACCCATGAAAGCAGCAAATACACATTTGCACTTTTAGAAGCGTTGGGCGTGAACAGTAATGTTACTTTAGTACTGCACGATTGGAGCTCTGGTGTTGGTTTTAACTGGGCTAATACACATCGTGATGCAGTAAAAGCGATTGGCTTAATGGAAGCAATTGTTACCGATTTTCCAACATGGGATGACTTTCTTAAGGACTTACATGGCCCAATTAGCACCTTGCGCTCTGCTGAGGGTGAAAAAATGGTGCTTGATGATAACTTTTTTATTGAAACAATATTACCAGCGACTATTTCGCGTCAATTAACGCAAAAAGAACACGACGAATATCGTAGACCCTTTATAAATCCAGGGGAGGATCGCCGTGCAATTTTAGCAGGGCCTCGCCAACTTCCCATTGCCGGAGAGGCTGCCGATACTGTCGCTTTAGTAAAAAGCTATGCGAGTTATTTAGCCAACTCTCATGATATTCCAAAGCTATTTATTAATGCAGAACCAGGTGCTTTTTTAGTTGGTTACGCAAGAGACTTTGTGCGCACATGGCCAAACCTAGCTGAGGTATCCGTGAGCGGTATCCACTATCTTCAAGAAGATTCGCCGAATGAAATAGGCGAGGCTATTTCTAATTGGTTATCAAAATAAAAACGGCGTGTATAAATTAATCTGAATTGCAGATATTGAATTCATCCCAAGAAGTTATTTTAAGCGTTAACTACTCTATAGGTAACGCTTTTATAAAATTAAAAGCGTTATTCTTTAACTATTTCAGTAAAAATGGTGCTGTTTTACTCGCTTTTACATTTGCCACTTTTTCAGGTTTACCTTGTGCAACTATATACCCGCCTTCGTTGCCGGCTCCTGGGCCAATATCAATAACCCAATCACTGTTGCTGGCTACTTGCATATCGTGCTCGACCATAATAACGGTATTGCCAGCATCAACTAAGCCATTTAACTGCGCCATTAGCACAGCTACATCTTTTGGGTGTAGGCCTGTGGTTGGTTCATCTAAAATATAAAGTGTATCCCCGCGCTGAGTACGCTGTAGTTCAGTGGCAAGTTTAATACGTTGGGCTTCGCCACCTGAAAGCTCAGTAGCGGGTTGCCCTAAACGTAAATAGCCAAGGCCTACCTGTAGCAGTGTATTTAGCGCGCGTTCAATAGCGGGCTCATCGTCAAAAAATGTATGCGCTGATTCAACGGTTAAATTAAGCACATCGGCAATAGTTTTATCTTTATAGGTAATGTCGAGTGTTTTTTGGTTGTAACGCTTGGCGTTACATACAGGACAAGGCGAATACACGCTAGGCAAAAATAACAGCTCCACGCTTACAAAGCCTACGCCTTCGCAATTTTCGCATCGACCCTTTTTAACGTTAAACGAAAAGCGACCGGCATCGTACTTACGCGCTTTTGCCTCTTTGGTATTGGCAAACAGTTTACGTACGTGATCAAATAAGCCCGTGTAAGTTGCAAGGTTTGAACGAGGTGTGCGGCCAATGGCTTTTTGATCAACCGTTACCAAGCGTTTTATATGTTCAATGCCGTGAGTTATTTGCCCGCCAGTTGTTATATCGAGCTCTTGCTCGAGTAGCTCGGCTTCATCTGTAGGTATTTGTGGCTGCGATTTTTGCCCTAGTGCATCATAAACCAATTCAACAAGCGCTTGGCCTACTAAGCTTGATTTACCTGAGCCTGATACCCCTGTAACACTTGTAATAACCCCAAGCGGAAATTCTACATTAAGTTTTTGTAAGTTATTACGCTCAACATTTTTAAGCGACAGCCATGCTTTTGCTGGGCGTTGTTTACTTTGTATTTGAGCTTGATGAGATTCGTCATTTTTAAATAAATACTGGCTCGTGTGTGAGTTACAAATTTGCTTTAAGCCTGCAACAGGGCCGCTATAAACAATATTACCGCCACGGGAGCCCGCATTTGGTCCTACATCAACTACCCAATCGGCATGGCGAATAACACTTACATCGTGCTCAACCACAAACACTGAGTTACCAGCGGCTATTAGCTCATCTAATGCCGCTAATAAGGCTTGTGTATCGGCTGGGTGTAAACCTGCCGAAGGTTCATCTAGCACATACACAACACCAAATAATTTTGAGCGAATTTGCGTTGCAAGCCGCAAGCGTTGTAATTCCCCAGGCGATAAAGATGGCGTAGTACGCTCAAGCGATAAATACCCTAAACCAAGTTTGGTGAGTGCTTCAACGCGTTTAATAATGTCGCTCGTGATGCGCTTTGCAACTATGGCTTTTTCGGGGGTTGCAGCATTACTTTTAGCTGGGTTACTAGCGGCAAACCTTAGTTTATCTGCTAGCTCATTGAGTGTTAATTGCGAAATTTCGCCTATATCAAGGCCTGCTATTTTAACCGACAACGACTCTTTTTTAAGCTTTTTACCTTCGCACTGCGGGCATTGTGATATTTGCATATACTGCGATACGCGCTTTTTTGTGCGTGTGCTTTGCGTACTGGCAAACGATTGTAAAACAAAGCGTTTAGCACTTATGAATGTACCCATGTAACTGGGGCTTTCTTCATTTTTAATTGCCGCTTGTGTTTGCTCAAGTGTGTACTCAGGAAACACGGGCACTGTAGGTGTTTCGTCGGTAAATAAAATCCAATCACGGGCTTTTTTAGGCAGGGTATTCCACGGTTTATTAATATCGTAGCCTAAAGAAGTAAGAATACGGCTTAGGTTTTTACCTTGCCAAGCCGGCGGCCATGCTGCAATGGCGCGCTCTTTAATTGATTTAGTCGGGTCGGGCACTAACAGCTCTTCGGTTACGTTAAAAACGCGACCAATACCATGGCACTCTGGGCATGCCCCTTGTGGCGTATTTGGCGAAAACGCATCGGCATAAAGTATGCCTTGCCCTTTGGGGTATTCGCCTGCGCGTGAGTAAAGCATTCGCAGCGCGTTAGATATAGTGGTTACACTACCCACCGATGAACGTACCGAGGGTGCACCACGCTGTTGTTGTAATGCTACCGCTGGTGGCAGTCCTTCGATCGAATCTACATCAGGCTCGTCTACCTGATCAATTAATCTGCGTGCATAAGGTGAAACCGAGTCAAGATAACGATGTTGCGATTCGGCAAATAATGTTCCAAAGGCGAGCGATGATTTACCCGAGCCCGATATACCGGTAAACACCACAAGTGAATTACGAGGCAAGTTTACATCCACATTTTTTAAGTTATGAACACGTGCGCCTCTTACTTGAATGCTGTGCTCTGGGTTTAATAAGGCCGATTGTACATTATTAACCTCATGTGACTTTTTAGGTGTGGTTGCCATGTAATATATACTCCTGTGTAATAATCCTGTGTTTATTAATGTTCTGTAAAGTATTAATAATAATGCAGTCTTACTGAATGAGCGCTTAGCTATATGCTTGTTTTGCGTTTACATAACAGAAAAACTGCAAGTATAAATTCTAACCAAAGGCAGTAACATTAAGTGGATGAACCGTATTGCGGGAAGTTTAATGGTGCTAGTAGGAGTTTGGCTTGCAATTAGTTAACTATAAACAAGCCTTAACCTGAACTTAGGTTATTTAAATAGCTGAAAATGATGCGTTAAGTGCTTTAATTGCAGCTTTTGTTTTTGCTGCTAACGTGTCGCGTGCAGGCGTTAGAGCAAATACATCGTAATGGGGAAGCTGCCAGTCAGTGCATATTTCTAAAAGTTCTCCTGTAGCTAAGAAATTGCGTACTTCAGGCTCAGGCAAAATAGCATAGCCTAACTCGTCGAGAACAAATTGAATCACAGTTTGCATATTATTAATGGCAATACGCGCTTTTGGTAGTGTTGTGCTTTCACCGCGGGTAAGGTGCGTAAGCGCCGGATCAACAGCTATATGTGCAATGCGGTTATGCGCTTTTAGGTCATCCAGTGTGATTTTTGGTTGCTGTGCTAGTGCATGATTTTTATGAACACACAGTATTAATGGCCAACTAGCGAGCTGGCGTGCAATTAAGTTTGAGTCTTCGAGAGGGCCAATCGCCAGCACTAAATCTATACCTGTTCTGATCATATCAATCGGCTCGTCAGAAAGCGTTAAGTGCACATCTATATCACTAAATTGGTTAATTAAATGCTTTACAGGCTCGCTTAGTAACCCACCACCAAAACCGACAGGGGCTGCTAGTTTTAATTGCCCACTCGGACAATTTTGTAAATGCTGTAATTGTTCTGATGTAGCTGTTGCAACGGCAAGCATTTGTAAACAACTTTGATAATACAGCTCACCGGCCTCGGTAAGCGTTAATTCTCGAGGGCTGCGATTAAATAAACTCAAACCTACATCTAGCTCTATTTGTTTTATTTGCTGACTAATTGCAGAGGTTGTCATTAAAAGGTCTGCGGCAGCTTTACTCATACTTCCCGTTTGTACTGTGCGAACAAATATATTCAGGGTTTTAGTTAACTTATCACTCATACCGTTAAGCCTTACTTAAATTAGCTTTAATAAAAATAGCGTTGAGAAGAAGGGAACTTCTCACTATTATCGCAAACGCTAATTATTATCATTTACAAGTTAAATGTCACGGAGAAATATCATGAACACGGTAAGTTGTAAGTTAAGGCCGGTAACTGCATTTATTTTAAGTACTTTTGCAATTGCTAACCCTGCTTTTGCTGATGAAAAAAAACAAGATATGGAAGTAATGGTTGTCACTGCTTCTGGTTACGAACAAATGCTCAAAGAGGCACCTGCAAGTATTAGTGTTATCGACAGAGCGCAGCTAGAAAACCGCTTTTATCGTGACTTAACCGACGCAATGGCTGATATTCCGGGTGTAATAGTGACTGGCGGAGGTGACAGAAAAGATATTAGCTTGCGTGGTATGGCAAGCCAATACACGCTTATTTTAATTGATGGACAACGCCAAAGTTCAAGAGAAACACGACCAAATAGTGATGGCCCAGGCGTAGAAGGTGCTTGGACGCCGCCAATTTCAGCGATTGAACGTATTGAAGTAATACGTGGCCCTATGTCGTCGTTGTATGGCTCTGATGCTATTGGTGGTGTGATCAATATTATTACCCGTAAAGCGCCAGAGCAGTGGTATGGAGAACTGCGTTTAGACAGCACCATTCAAGAGCAAAGCCAGTCAGGTGATATAAACCAAGCCAGCTTTTTCACTTCTGGTGGCATTATTCCAGATCTATTGGGCGTGCAATTATACGGTCAATTTTCAAAGCGAAATGAAGATGATTTTACTGCAGGATTTCGAGGCAAAGAACAAAGTAATGTAAAAGCAAAGTTCACATTAACACCTAATGATAGTCACGAATTAATGTTTGAACTTGGCTCGGCAAAGCAAACATTAGACGAAACCCTCGGCAAAACAGTTGCCGCGCTTGCTCCAGGTGAAAGCTGTGGTCGACGTGGCTGCCCTGAATCAGCAACTACTGAGTATGAGCAACAAACATACTCTATGTCACACAATGGTTTTTATGACTTTGGATCGTCGCGTAGTTACATTAAATACGATAAGTTTGATAATAACTCACGTGAAATGTTTGTCGAAAATACCGACATTCAAACAACTTGGAGTTTACCGCTATTTAGTGATCATAACTCTACGTTTGGTGCGACCTATTTAAAAGAGTCATTGGATGATTATACAAGTAATAAAATTAGCGACTTAACCCATGTAGAAAACGAGCAATGGTCAGTTTTTGGTGAAAACGAGTGGGCAGCAACGGATGACTTTAAGCTTACCGCAGGCCTGCGTTACGATCATGATGGCAATTTTGCCGGTCATTGGAGTCCACGTTTATACGGTGTTTATAGCGCATCTAAAGCGATCACCATCAAAGGCGGCATATCAACGGGTTTCCGTGCGCCAAATATTCGCCAATCTACTGCGCAGTGGGGACAAGTGAGTCGTGGCGGTAATATTTATGGTAACCCTGACTTAAAGCCTGAGCAATCAGTGAACTATGAAATGGGTGTTTACTATGACTCTGGACGCGATTTAAGTATATCGACAACCGTTTTTTATAATGAATTTGATGACAAAATAACCCGTATAGCTTGCCCATTAACGCAGTGTACCGATGGCCCAAATCAGTTTGGCTCCATGCCAACTACGTACATTAATGTGGATGAAGCCATAACCCAAGGTATTGAGCTATCAGTAGATTACGATATTTCAACTGAAATTGATGTGAGTGCCAGTTATACCTACACCGACTCAGAGCAAAAAACCGGTGAATATAAAGGGAGCCCACTTAATCAGCTACCAAAACATAGTTTACAAACGTCTTTAAATTGGCGTCCAACAGATAAGTTAGGCGGATGGTTACGTGTGCAATATCGTGGAGAAGAAAGCCAGCCTACCACAGGGCCTTCACAAAGTAGTTTAATTGCCCCTGATTATACCATTGCCAATTTAGGCGCTAATTATCAGCTAAGTGACAGCGTTAAACTTGGTGCTGGAATTTACAACTTGCTTGATAAAGAGATCACAGAGCAAGAGTACGGTTATGTTGAAGATGGCCGTCGCTATTGGGCGTCTTTGGTGTGGCAGTTCTAAACACTTTTTAATAATGTAAAGTAAACGAGTACGCTAAACCGTGCTCGTTTTTTGGTTTTATCTCGGCTCTTGTTCAATAATGTTTAAAAAGCAAAAAAGGCGGTTGGCTTTTTCTGTGTAGTCGCTTATTCTAGCAGCGTATTTAGTCATTAAATGTAACTTTAAAGTTTACTAATAATTTATAACTTTCTTCAATCCCCAAAGGTATGCCTCGTTTGAACCACATAGCAAAACAAAAAGCCAGCCCTGTATTTTTAGTAGGTGTCGTTTGAAAATACCTAAACGCTTACAGCCATTAGTTGATGATGGTTTTATTGATGAAGTGATCAGCCGTTTGATGAGCGGTAAAGAGGCCGATGTATTTGTAGTCGCCTGTGGCGATGACATTCGCTGCGCTAAAGTATACAAAGAGGCCAGTAAGCGCAGTTTTAAAAAAGCTGCACAGTACCAAGAAGGACGAAAAGTACGTGGTGGCCGCCAAGCCCGTGCTATGGGTAAACGTTCCAGCTATGGCCGTCAATTAGAAGAGGAAATTTGGCAAAACGCTGAAGTTGACGCGCTGTCGCGTTTATCTTCAGCAGGTGTTCGCGTACCGCAAACTTACGGCTGCATTGACGGTGTTTTGTTAATGGAACTTGTAAGTGATGATGAAGGCGATGTTGCACCACAACTTGGCGCGGTTGATTTAACCGAGCAACAAGCCATTGAGCAACATACATTAATGATGCACTACATCAAATTAATGCTGTGCGCTGGGATTATTCATGGTGATTTATCGGAGTTTAATGTACTTGTTGATAGCAACGGCCCAGTAATTATTGATTTACCCCAAGCGGTTAACGCCTCTGCTAATAATAGTGCCGAGGCGATGTTTGCCCGTGATGTAAATAACATGCGCCGCTATTATGGCCAATTTGCACCTGCGTTATTACACACGCAATACGCCAAAGAAATGTGGGCATTGTTTGCAGATGCTAACTTAACCCCGCACTCAAAACTCAGTGGCGAATTTGAAGATGACAGCGAAGCTGCAGATGTAGATTCAGTACTTGACGAAATTCAAGCCGCCTTTGATGAAGAGCAAGAACGTAAAGAACGCATTCGCGACGCTGATGAGCAATAACCATTAATTTACGTGCTGAGTTTTATATAGTTTTAACTATTAGATCAAAACCTAGAAGGTAAGTAAGAGCGAGAACCAGACGCTTATAAAGTTATACTTAGTTCTGGTTTGATGAGTAAGACTCTAATTTTGTCCTATAACATTATTAACTGCCGTTTTAGTGCAAGATAACAAGCTTAAAATTTTAGCTGTTTACAAATGTAATTATTGATGAAATTATCAGGGTATGAATATATGTCGTTTTGGTGTGTTCTAAACCACCAAAATGATGTTCAACAAGCTGTTAAGTGTTTTTTTGAGGTTGCAGAATGGATTTTAATGGTCCTCAAAAAAGATGGTTAAAAGATTTGTGTAAGATTTCAAATCGAGACATTATTCTTTTAGATGAATTTAAAAAAGATAAACTAACTTGGGAAGAGTTTTGGAAAGCTAATTTATTACAAGTAGCAATAAATGATTTACATTGTAACTGTCTTTTCATAGAGTTATCTAACAGGCCTAAGGGAACTACCAAAGACCAAATGGAAAAAATGGCTGTCATTTTAGCGAGAGTGAATCTTATAGAGATGAGCATCAAAAAAGCGTTAGTATATTAATATGTGATTGTTGCGGACAAAAATGGAAAGAGCAAGAGTTTGAAGCTATGCAATATTGGTCATTCCATATGTACCCACAAAACACCTAACAAGGGTTTTCAAGTCGGACAAAAACAGTTGGCTTTGCTCGTATCTCACAAATTTTAGCCAACTATTTTTTGCCGTTTATTTACGGCGTTAGGTAACAAATCAGGTGTATAGACTCATGGATAGAGTAGTAATTTTCGTTTTGTGTTTCTGCCTATTTATAGGTGGTGCAACTCACATATTCGATAATTTATATTATGGATTTTTGCCTTATAAATTTGCTCCTGAATGGGTTAATATTTATTGGACAGCGTTGGCTGTTATAGATATTGTGGCTGTTTACTTGTTAGTTAAATGGCGTAACGCTGGTTTGGTGTTAACACTGGTTATAATGCTTAGCGACGTAGCAATTAATTCTGTTGCTTTTTATTCATTAAACGTTCTTTCGGATAGTTCTGCTTTACAACTTCAAACATTGTTTCTAGGTTTCTGTATTGGTTCTTCTATTTGGTTATGGCAGTCAAAAAGTAAGGCTAACGTGGTAAATGTTACCTAACAAACAATTAAACAAGGACAAAAACAGTTGGTTTTGCTCCTTCGTCGCTTATTTTAACCAACTATTTATTGCCTGTTATTTGGGCGTTAGAGCTAAAAGGAGAAAGCTTTGAATAAATCATACCTATTATTACCACTTACACTTTTTGTGGTTTCTTGTGCTACAACAACTAAAGTTGAGGAACCAAAAATAAATTACCTCGATATATCAGGTAAAAATCAAATTAAATTAGTTGATGAGTATTGGACTGTTGCAAAAAGAATCGAGCCTAGATATCCAATTTCAGCTGCTAAAAATAATATATCTGGTTGCGTTGATCTAATAGTTGGTATTGATCAAAATGGAAAAGCTCAAGAGTATAAGGTTCGTTCATCGTACCCTAAAGGCGTATTCGATAAAAACGCAGTAGCGGCTATGGTTAAATGGAAGTGGCAAGCTACAGAGAAAAATATAGACAATTCGCCTGTTTTAACTTCTATCCGTATGGATTTTTCAACTAGCAGGAATCCTAGTGATCCGGAATATCTACAAAACTGCCCAAAACGGGAAATTTAACTCTTACAAGAGTCTAAGGTTACGACAGTCCGCTCATGGCACTTTGCAGACAATCGATAATGTAAGTCGAAATTAGTGTGTTGATTTAACGCGCTTAATTCGGTTTAATATCAGCTTAACTAATATGCTGAGTAATGCAGGGATGGCTTAGGGCAGCGGATTTCATTAACTTGGGCCTGGTTAGGGCATTAAAATCTTCCCTTTATAAAGTAAAGCCCATTGTATGAATAGTTCCCACGCTGACACCCAAGCTGGTAGTACTTCGGTTAATATGTGCCAAGGATAGCTCATTGAAAAAATTAAGATTTATACTCGTTCTACTTACCGCAGTTTTCCTTATAGGTATGATCATACCAGATGACATTGTTATTCCTGTTGAGGGTGCAACACCCAATGATTGGAACCATAATACTTTTTGGTATGAGCCATGGGGAAGCTCTGTGGTCCATAAAGGGATTGATATATTTGGTAAAAAAGGGACTACCACACTTTCTTCTAGCAAAGGCTTAGTCATTTATACGGGCACAATACGTAAAGGCGGGAATGTAGTGGCAGTATTAGTGCCTAAATGGCGTATTCACTATTACGCGCATATGGACAGTTACTCTGTTACAACGGGTACTGTTGTTAAGGCTGGCTCAGTTATTGGTGTTTTGGGAGATTCAGGTAATGCCCAGGGAAAACAACCGCATATTCATTATTCAATCTTATCAATAATTCCAATTCCTTGGTTAGCTACAACACAGACTCAGGGTTGGAAAAGAATGTTTTTTTTAAATCCTCACGAAATGTTTATATAAGCTGTATTGAAAAAATGTATTTAAGATAAATACCAATAGGAACCTTATTTACAAGTAAGATGCGGTCAAACTATTCATATTAGCGATTAATATCAAGGAGAGTATATGCCTCATTTTATAATGGACTGTTCTGAAAGTGTTTTTGGGTCGTAAGCGTCCGAGCAACGACACCTAGCAGAGTGGATTTAATTAATTGAAAATACCGTCAGTTTCTACTGGAGGTATTATGCAAAAAAGAACCCTTAATGACTGGCAAAAATTGATTGAGCAGCAACAAACCAGCGGCTTATCTATTGTCGCATTTTGTAAAGAAAACATGTTACCCACTTCAAACTTTTATAAATATCGGTCTAAGTTACAAGACGCTGCAAAAGCACCTAAATTGGTGAAAGTGCAAAACAAAGCCATTCCCCATAAAGTGAATGCCTCAATCACGTTATCTCATGGTGAAACTCATTTAACTATACCAACCTCATCTGAGCCTACATGGGTGGCTAATTTAATAAAGGCGCTGCAAGCATGAACATGTTTATTGATGTGCCCGACGTGTACCTTTGCAATCAGTTTGTCGACTTCAGAAAATCCATTAATGGCTTAGCGGCCATTGTTGAAAGTGAACTCGAACTGTCAGTGCTATCCGGTGCCGTGTTTGTTTTTTGTAATAAAAGCCGAGATAAGCTGAAGATATTGTATTGGGATAACACAGGCTTTGCCCTGTGGTATAAACGCCTCGATAAGCACAAATTTAAATGGCCGAAAAACCTCAGCGCCGACACCCTAAACTTAACCGAGCAACAATTACACTGGTTATTATCTGGGTATGATGTCATAGGGCATCAACAAATCAACATCGAAAACGCTAGCATTATTTAGATCGTCGCGGGATCAATATTAACCATCGCATTAAGCTAGTTTACGGTAAAAAACATTATAAAATAAAAGGATGAACATTGATGTTAACTGCCTTCCAGACGATCCGGCTTTGCTTAAAAAGCTGCTGGCAGAGCACGCTGAAAAATTAGCGCAAGCGACTGCAAGAAACCGGTATCTAGAGGAACAATTCCGCCTAGCGCAACAAAAACAATTTGGTAAAAGTGCCGAAGTCTTTGACGCACAAGGTGAATTGTTTAATGAAGCCGAAGACATCATTGAGCAACTTGATGAGCTTGCTACGCAAGAGATTATCTACACTCGCAAAACACCAAAGCGCAAACCATTACCCAAAGACTTACCCCGTGAGCAAGTGATTCATGACATTGCCGAAGAAGACAAGTTGTGTAACTGCTGTGGTAATGAGTTGCATAAAATGGGTGAAGACGTCAGCGAAAAGCTCGACTTCGTTCCCGCAAAGATAAAAGTCATTGAGCATATTCGCCCAAAGTACGCGTGTCGTGAATGTGATAAGTCAGGGTCGAATAACAGTATTAAACAAGCCAAGATGCCAAACATGGCCATCAACAAAGGCATGGCCACGTCCAGTTTGTTAAGTCAAATCATCACCAGCAAATATCAATATGCACTGCCACTGCACAGACAAGAGTCGATGTTCAAGCAATACGGCATTGAGCTTAGCCGTAAAACCATGAGTGACTGGGTACTCGCATCCGCTACCTTGTTTGAACCGCTGATACAACGACTGAAACACGCGTTACTTAAACAGCCTGCGATACATGCCGATGAAACGACGGTCAATGTGGTCAACGCCGACAAAGTAAAAAGTTACATGTGGCTATATTGTACCGGCACGGATTCGCCATCGGCTATAAATAAACACAACTCAATGCCAAACATTGTGCTTTACGACTATCAAAATAGTCGGGCAGCTTCCTGTGTGGTTAATTATCTGGATGGCTATTCGGGCTATTTACAGGTTGATGGTTATCAAGCGTATGCACAAACGCAATCAACACTAGTTGGTTGCTGGGCCCATGCACGTCGTAAATTTATAGAAGCAAAACACGTGCAGGGTAAAAACAAGACAGGCAAAGCCGACGTAGTCTTGAGTCTTATTCAAAAACTGTACGGCATTGAATCAAAACTCAACGATAAAACACCAGAACAAAAGCATGAAATAAGGCAAGAGCAAGCGAAACCTATTATCGATAAACTGCATAAATGGCTAGAGCAAAACCAGCCACGTTTAGTCGGGAAAACCAAGTTAGCAGAGGCAGCAACCTATCTCGCTAATCAATGGCATAAACTTATAGTTTATCTTGAAAATGGTCAGCTTAATATCGACAATAACCGCGCCGAGCGCGCTATCAAACCATTTGTTATTGGCCGTAAGAACTGGATGTTTAGCCAAACCTCACGCGGCGCAATAGCAAGCGCTCACCTATACAGCATCATCGAAAC